>NZ_JBNPNC010000020.1:0-44066 GCF_050314315.1 Desulfovibrio sp. SGI.102
TCCGTCGCCAACGGGCACGGCCTTCGGCCGCCTTTCGGTCGCGCGTTGCTGTCGATGCCCGTAACGACACGCGTTTCCTGTTTCCATCCCGCACGGTCACGCGGGACATCCCCCTTTCCTCATGCAACGAGCGTCTTCATCCCCATCCCCTGACAAAGCGCGCTGGGGAGAGGGAGGGGAGTTTGAGGGGAGGGAGGACCGCTCTCGCGCCAGCAGAGGGGTCCTCCCTCCCCTCAAGCCTTTTTGCCTCCAAAACGCAGAAACCCCGGCAGTTCCGCCGGGGCTTCGTCATCATATCAGTCCATATCAGGGCATCTGCCGCCCGGTCATGACCGGGACTGTTCCGCCTGTTCTTCCTTTTTCTGCTGTTCCAGCAGACCGGCCGCCCGCAGGGCCTGGCGCCGCTGCCGGGCCATCTGGCGCAGGTCGGCCACGCTGTCGCTCTCGTCCATGATCTCGCTGCCGAGCATCTCCTCGAACACGTCCTCCAGCGTCACCACACCGGCAAGGCCGCCGTATTCGTCGAGCACGGCGAACAAATGTGAACGCGAGTGCAGCAGCTCCTTGAGCAGCTTGTCCAGGGTCTGGCTCTCCAGCACGAAGTGCAGGGGCTTCATGATCTCGGAGAGCGGCGTCTCGCCCTTTTCTTCCAGCAGGCAGTGGAGGATGGTGCGGCGGTCCACCAGGCCCACCAGATCCTCGTTGTCCTCGCCGTAGACGGGGATGCGGCTCACATGCCACAGGCGCGGGTTCTTGTAGGCCTCGGCGGCGGTCATGTCTTCGGGCAGGGAGAAGACCACGGTGCGCGGGGTCATGATGTCATAGACCCGCTTCTGGTCCAGGGCCAGGATGTTGCGGATGTAGGCCTCCTCATAGGCCTTGATCTGCCCGGCCTGACGCGACAGGCTGGTCACGGCGCGGATGTCGTCCTCGGAGATGTCCGGGCCGTTGGACGGCGGCGTCAGCAAACGGGTCAGCAGGCCCGTCAGCCAGATGACCGGGGTCAGCAGCTTGACCGCCACTTCCAGCGGCCGGGCCAGCACCACGGCGATGGAGGTGGCATAGGCCACGCCCAGGGTCTTGGGCACGATCTCGCCGAAGGCCAGGATGAGCACCGTGAAACCGGCGGCGAACAGGGCCATGTATTCGGCGCCGAAAGCCGCCATGAAGGCCGCGCCCGCCACGGCGGAGCCCGCGGTATTGGCCACGGTGTTCAGGGTGAGGATGGCGGCGATGGGTTTTTCCACATTGCTGCGCAGGCGGAAGAGCACTTCCCCCACGGGCCTGCCGTCGTTGCGGATCTTCTCGATGGCTGACCAGGGCACGGCGTACAGGGCCGCCTCCGTCAGGGAACAGGTAAAGGAGATGACGACCGCGACACTGACAGCGAGAATCAGGGTGAGCATAGATCCCTCGTGAAAAATGGAAAGCCGCCGCAAGGCATCCGGCGACTTGCATGAACGTGTCTCCGGCATATATCCTGTGCAGGCGGCCTTGGCAATGTGCCGCGTCAAAGGAGATGCCCATATGGAACGTCTTGCGGAGGAGATCCGACGAAGGGCCGGGGAGGCCGGCCCGCGACTGACGGCCCTGCGCCGTCACCTGCACCGCCACCCGGAACCGGCCTGGGGCGAATACCTGACCGCTTCGCTGGTGGCCCGTGCCCTGCAGGATGCCGGTTTCCGGCTCACCCTGGGGGCCAATGCCCTGCGGCCTTCGGCCCGTCCCCGCCAGCCCGAGGCGGCTTTCTGTACGGCCCAGAGCGGCCGGGCCCTCAACGAGGGCGCCGCCCCCACCCTGGTGGCCTGCATGGCCGGCGGCCTCACGGGATTGTGGGGCGACCTTGATCTGGACTCCCCCGGCACCCCTGAAGACGAGCGCGGCCCGCTGGTGGCCTTCCGTTTCGACATGGACGCCAACGCCGGCATCACCGAAGCCACGGACAAGGATCACTTTCCTGCGGCGCAGGGCTTCGCCTCCTGCCATGCGGGCTGCATGCATGCCTGCGGGCATGACGGGCATGTGGCCCTGGGCGTGGAACTGGCCCGCTTGCTGGGCGGCCTGCGGGACGAGCTGTCACGTCACCTGAGCGGCCGCATCCGCCTGATCTTCCAGCCCGCCGAGGAAGAGGGCGAAGGCGCGCCCGGCATGGTGGCCGCCGGGGCCGTGGACGGCGTCCGGGCCCTGTTCGGCCTGCACCTGAGCATGCAGGCCAGCCGCAGCGGCGATCTGGTCTGCGGTACGGACAAATTCCTGGCCACCACCAATTTCGAAGTCTTCTTCACCGGCCAGAGCGCCCATGCCGGGCTGGCCCCGCACGAAGGCCGCAACGCCCTGCTGGCCGCCTGTACGGCCGTGACCAACCTGCTGGCCATCGCCCGCCACGGTCAGGGCGCCTCGCGCATCAACGTGGGCGAGATGCACGTCAACGAGACCCCCAACATCATCCCGGCCAAGGCCTGGCTGCGCGGCGAGACACGCGGCGAGAACGGGGACATCAACGGCTACATGCTGGCCGAGGCCCGGCGCGTGGTGGACGGCGCGGCGCGCATGCACGGCTGCCGCAGCCGCTTCCTTTGCCAGAGCCACTGCCCGGGCGCCATGTCCAGCCCCGAGCTGGTGGATCTGGTGGAACGCACGGCCAGGGACATGGGCAGCTTCCGCGAAGTGCGCCGCAAGGCCGACTTCTGGGCATCGGAGGACTTTGGCTGGTTCATGAACAAGGTGCAGGAAGACGGCGGTCTGGCGGCCTATCTGCAGCTGGGTGCCGACAGGCCCGACGGGCATCACACCAGCCATTTCACCTTTGACGAGAGCGTCCTGCCCCGGGGCCTGGAACTGCTGGCCCGGCTGGCCGTGGCCGCACTGGCCCGACGTCCGGACTGAGCCCGTGCCACAGGACAGGCCCATGAGCGCTCCTTCCCCATCCTGCCCCGATGACGCCGCAGCCCGGCGTCTGGCCCGCAGCATGGCCGTGGTCTCGGCCTTTTGCCTGACTGGCGATACCATGCTCTACATCGCCCTGCCCCTGTTCTGGCAGGAATGCGGCCTGACCGCGCTCTGGCAGGTGGGCGTGCTGCTGGCCGTCAACCGGCTGGTACGTCTGCCGCTCAACCCGCTGGTGCGCCTGCTCTATACCCGTATCGACCAGCGCACCGGCATGGCCCTGGCCGTGGTGCTGGCCGCCTCGACCACCCTGCTGTACGGCGTGGCCCAGTCCTTTGCACTCTGGCTGCTGCTGCGCTGCCTCTGGGGCCTGGCCTGGACGCTCCTGCGCCTCGGCTCCCTGTTCGCCCTGATGGCGGCCTCCCGCAAGGACAATCGCGGCTATCTCATGGGCAGCTACAACGGCCTCGTGCGCCTGGGCAGCCTGCTGGGCATGATCGGCGGCGGCTTCCTGGCCGATCTGCTGGGCTTCTCCACCGTGGCCCTGCTCTTCGGCGCCCTGACGCTGACGGGCCTGCCGCTGGCCCTGACCCGCATCCCCCGCAGCGGCCGCGCCACCGGAGCGGCAAGCCAGGCCGCCACGTCCCTGCTTTCGGGCCTGCACCTGCGCCACCCCGACATGCGGCGTGCCTTCATCACCGGGCTGCTGGTGGCCCTGGTCTTCCAGGGCATCTACGCCGCCACCCTCAGCCGCATGGTGGCCCTGCACGTGGGCGAGCTGGCCCTTGCCGGCGGCCTCGTCATCGGTTGCGCCACCCTGGCCGGCACGTTGCAGGCCCTGCGCTGGCTCTGGGAACCGTGGCTGGCGCCGTGGTTCGGCCGCCTTTCCGACGGCCCGCGCGGCCGGGGCCCGGTGCTGTGCGCCTGCCTTGGCAGCGGCGCCTGTGCGCTGGCCCTGGTGGCCCTGTACCTGCCCGCGCCCTTGTGGCTGCCGCTGCTGCTCTGCTCGCAGCTCTGCGCCACGGGCCTGGCCACCCTCTCCGATGCCGCCGCCTCGGATACGGCCGAACGGCACGGCCATCCCACGCATACGCTGGCCTCCTATGCCTTCATCGTGGATTGCGGCGCGGCTGCGGGCCCGGTACTGGCCTACAGCGTGCAGGACCTCTGGGGCATGGATGCTGCCTACCTCGCGGCAGCGGCCCTGTTGCTCTGCCTGCTGCCGTTCTGGATGCGCAGGGAAGCGGCACAGGCCCGATCCTGAACAGGAACACAAGCGATTTCAGACAGATGGAGCTTCCTGCAAACAAGGTCCCGGTGAACGGCAATAAAAAAATTTGCCAAAAAATGATTTTTTTATTGACAGGCAGGGGGCTTTTAGCTAGAAAGGACTTCTCGCACGGATGACGTGTGAATGCTACCGCGTCGCGGGGTGGAGCAGCTCGGTAGCTCGTCGGGCTCATAACCCGAAGGTCGTAGGTTCAAATCCTGCCCCCGCAACCAGAAAGATCAAAGGCTTCCGATTTTCGTCGGAAGCCTTTTTTCGTTAGCGGGATCTTTTTCCCACCACTGTTCCTGTCCCCAATCCTCATTGCCTGTCAGGACTCCGCGCCTCTACAAGGCTGCGCAGAGGTCCCCGTACGCTCTCTGCGGAAGGCATTCGCCCTGCGCCGCTGTCCCGCATTTTTTGCCGATGGCGCGCTCCGGCAAGCCTTGTTCCTGCAGGAAGATACCGGCCCGGACGACCGGACGGTCTCGTCACGAACGACAGCGTTGACGAAAATGCCCTGGCGGCAAAAGAAGGAACAGCCGGACGATCGTCCCGCATGGCGTGCCGCTCCTTCTCTTTTGCCGCCTTCTACTCCTGGTCGAACAGGTCCTCGACACGTTGCAGGGTAATGCCCAGCTCGGCGGCCGCCGCGAACGCTTCCGATACCTTGTCGCTCGGTACGACCATAAAGACATATTCATCGCCGCCCGTATCCCACAGCAGGATCGTCAGGCCATAGCGGTCATGCAAGACGGGGCTGCAAGCGCGGAGCACCTCCTCGGGGTACGCGTCTTCATCATCGCAGGGGGGCAGGTGTTCCTTTGCCCCCGGCGGCAAGAGGCAGCACAGAGAGGCGAAAACTTCTTCCGGCGCTTCCTTCCAGTCTACCCAATCCAGGCGTTTCCGGTCCCGCAGGGCCAATCGCATCAACGTAGCATGCCAGCCGGTGTAGGCTTCTTCCATATCGAATTCTTCACAGAGCGCGGCGCACTGTTCCGGCGTCGTGGCGGCGGCGTGGATCTTGCCCGCCAGCGCTTCGGCATCGGCAACGCCGAGCAGGGTAAGTAACGTGAGCAGGGCCGGGCGCGATATGGGCACAGGCGCCGGTATCCTGGGCTTATTCGCATCCAGGAGCATCGCCAGCGTGCGCTCCATTTTGGCTATGGCGGCAGGATCAGTGACTTCGGTATCCCGTCCCACCGTCTCATACCACGGACAGTCCCAGCGCACATAGCGCAGTTCCACGGCATCACCGCAAAGCACCACGAAGTAATAATCGACGGCCCAACCGGCGTTGACGACTTCCCCCATGCAGATGCTTTTGGGGATATAGAACGTCCCTTTCTCACACGCATATTCGGAATCCGTGTCTTCCCCCATATCAATATCGCATTTGGGAAAGGCGTTGACAGCGCGCAACGTTTCTGCGGAGGGGATGGTGCGCATTCTTTTTCCCTGAAAAAATGCGAACAGATCTGTGTTTATTATGTCACTGTGATAGGGCCTGCCGCGCAGTCCCCTGGTGGCATAATAGATGTGCATGACTCCCTCCTTGATGAACGTTGTATCCGTGAAAAATGGCGAGCCTGAAAGACAGACAGCAAAAGACTGTTACCGCATCCGGGAAACCGGCCTTTCATCCTCCGGGATGCTCCCCGCCAGGACGATGCGCTCATGGAAGTGTCACGCGCCCATACTGCCGACTTCTTCCCTGTCGTCACCCTTCAGGGAAAGCCTAGCCGAGAATGCCGGTTCTATCAAAAATGTGGGGCATCCGTGGGCTGGCGGCATGTACGGCCAGCCTGTTTTGCGGTGCCTGCCGGATACTGTCAAAAAAGGGTTTCGCCCCACTCCCTCCAGGCTCACGGCCGAAGGCCGCAGGTTCAAATCCTGCCCCGCAGCCAGAAAGGAAAAGCCCTTACGATGGATGTCGTAAGGGCTTTTTTTGTACTCTCCTCTTTTCCGTCCTGCGGCAAAGCCCTGTACTCTGCCACAGCCTTCAGGCTCCCGCCCCAAGCACTACCGCAGCTTCAGCACGAAGCGCGTCCGGGTATCGCTCGCTGCGTCCTTTTTATAGTCAAGGACGGCCCCGATGGGCAGATCCTTCTCGAAACCGAAACGTTCCTTTAATTCCCTGACGCTGCGGGAAGCGATGGCGGAGAACGCCGCCCGCGTCATCTTCCGGTCAGCCGCGACGAAGACGATGTCGATGCCCTTGGCATAGGCGGAGACATCCACGGACGTGATCCCCTTGTCGGCATACCGGGCCAGCAGCTCTTCCTCAAAAGCGGTGAAACGGTCACTGTCGTCCACAAACACTTCGGAATCACTGTTCTCCGTAGCGGTATCCGCCTGCGACTCCGCAGACAGGGCGATGCCGGGCAAGGCAGTGGAAAGGGCGCACGCGACCAAGAGCAGGAAAAAGAATTTCTTCATGGCACCTCCGGCCAGACTGGGGGAATGGGGCTACAGGATATCGCCGCGAATCGCGGCACCAAGGGCCTTGATGCGGACTGCGGACCTCTTTGGCCTGCCCCGACCGGGCCACCGGCGCAACATGTCCCCCGTCCGCAACAAGGATCGTCACGATGCTACAAAGACAAGAAGAGGCGCTTCATATCGCACCGGGCGGCAAGGCCGTATCCTGCGACGGTGCCGGCATCCGGGGCATCTTGTGTGCGCCCGGAACCGGAGCAATGGCCTAAAACGCCTCGTACTCCCCGATGGCGCAACGGTCCTGCAACGCGGGCAGGGTGCGCTCCAGCAGCACGCCGTCGCTGTGGCGGGTGTCGTAGCCGTAGGTGACGCGGATGCCCAGGGTCACGAAGCGCACCGCGCGCTCCAGGGCCACGGGCAGGCTGTCCCCCTGAAGGAACGCCCCCACCAGCACGCTGGAGAAGGTATCGCCCGTGCCGGGATAGAAGGCCGGGATGTAGGGCGACTCCATCTTCCAGAAGCGCCCCTGCTCGCGGTCATAGGCCACGGCCGCACAATGGCCGGGACGGGTCGCCGGGGCGCTGGTGATGACCACCCTGTCCGGCCCCATGGCCGCCAGGCGTCGCAGCTGCTCCTTGAGGCCGTCGGGCGAGATGTCCGGCCGGTAGGGTTCGTCCAGCAAAAAGGCCGCTTCGGTGAGGTTGGGCGTGATGACGTGGGCGTGGCCGATGAGCTGGCGCATGGCCTCCACCATCTCCGGCGTCTGGGTGGGGTCCAGGGTGCCGTTGTCGCCCAGCACGGGGTCCACCAGCGCGAAGCCGCCGGGCTTGAGGAAGTGGCCGATGCACCGGGCCGCTATCTCCAGCTGGAGCGGATTGCCCAGAAAGCCGGAATAGACGGCGTCGAAGCTCAGGCCCATCCGCTGCCAGTGATCCAGCATGGGCCCCATCTCGGCGGTCAGGTCATGAAAGGTGAAGCCCTCCACGCCGGAGGTCTGGGAAGACAGGACCGCCGTGGGCAGGGGGCAGGTCTGGACGCCCATGCTGGCAAGGATGGGGATGACCACGGTCAGCGAGGCACGCCCGAAACCGGAAAGGTCATGGATGGCGGCCACACGTTGCAGGGGGATCTCGTGCATGGGTACCTCAGCGGGAAGGGGAGGACAGGAAGTCAAACTCTGCCACCGGAGGGGCCGTCTTGCAAGCCGGACAGCAGGCAACACCTGTAACCACCCAGTTTTAATAAAAAATAAATAGCCTTATTCTACAAAGTGTTACCACTTCCCCCAGCATCCGGCACAGATTTTTTGTCTGTGTTCCAGCCGCCCGGCCCGGCACTGGAAAGAGGACGGAACAGACCACCGGCAGTGACCGCGAGGGCAATGGTCACAAAAGGCATCAAGACAGGGATGGTTTGGGAGCGGGGAAGGCTCTGCCGGATGGCGGCACTGGAGCCATGCCCGTCATACCGGAGTGCGTTACGGGCATCGGCAAGAGACGGCTGCCCCTCCTTTCTTCCGGTATGACGGCGGGCGTGCGGCCGGCGCCTAAATCTTCTCCAGCGCCAGCCGGAAAGCGAAACAGATGAAGATGAGGCCCGTGAGCCGGTGCAGCCAGGCCTGGAAGGACGGCCGGGCGAACAGGCGGCGGATGCGGTGCAGCAGGCTGGCCAGCAGCACGAACCAGCCCAGGCAGAAAAAGGCCATGATGCCGCCCAGCTCCAGGAATTGCGGCCAGAGGGCGGCATGCGGGTCCAAAAACTGCGGCAGCATGGTCAGGAAAAAGACCACGGCCTTGGGGTTGAGGGCATTGGTCAAAAAGCCCTGCCGGAAGGCCCGGCGACGCAGGCCGCGGACAGGCTGCACTTCCTCTTCCTGCCCTCCGTGACGCACCACGGCGGCCGTGACCTCACGCCCGGCCCGCAGGGCATGGATGCCCATCCAGAACAGATAGGCGGCCCCGGCATAGCGCAAAAGCGTGAACAGGGTGACGGACTGGGCGATGACCGCACTGATGCCCAGCATGGCGGCCGAGGTGTGGACCATGATGCCCAGCGCCACGCCGCAGGCCGCGGCCTGACCGGAGCTGCGCCCCTCCGCCAGGGACGTGCGGACGATGAGGGCAAAATCCGGGCCGGGCAGCATGACCAGCAGGGCCGCCAGCGGGATGTAGAGGAGCAGGTTTTCCAATGAGACCATGCTTCGTTCCTGTAGGTCGCCCGCGATCACGGGACGGGAAACAAAGGGAGGAAGGGCCCTTCCCGCAGGGATGCGCCCTTCCTCCCGGACATACGAAGATAGTACAATGACGCGGCTGCCTACAGGCAGGCGCCGATGATCTCGCCGAATTCCTGGCAGCCCACCACGCGGGCGCCTTCCACCTGGGCGGCCAGATCCACGGTGACGGCGCGGCCGGCAATGGCCTTGCTCATGGCGTTGCGGATGCGCTCGGCAGCCGCGGGCACGCCCATCTGTTCCAGCATCAGGGCGCCGCACAGGATCACGCTGCCGGGGTTGGCCTTGTCCTGACCGGCGATGGTGGGAGCGGTGCCGTGGGTGGCCTCATAGAAGGCCAGGGAGTCGGACATGTTGACGCCCGGGGCCAGGCCCAGACCGCCCACCTGCGCGGCCAGGGCATCGGAGATGTAGTCGCCGTTGAGGTTGGGGGTGGCCAGGATCTGGTACTTTTCGGGACGCAGCAGGGCTTCCTGGAACATGGCGTCGGCGATGCGGTCCTTGACCACCAGACGGCCTTCCACGGGTTCCTTCTCGGTGCAGGTCAGATCGCCGAATTCCTGGGCGGCCACATCATAGCCCCACTGGCGGAAGCCGCCTTCGGTGAACTTCATGATGTTGCCCTTGTGCACCAGGGTCAGGCTCTTGCTGCCGGTATCCAGGGCAAAGCGCAGGGCGCGGCGCACCAGGCGTTTGGAGCCGAACTCGCTCATGGGCTTGATGCCCACGGCGGCTTCCTCGCGGATCTTGGTCACGCCGAACTCTTCACGCAGGAAGGCGATGAGCTTCTTGGCTTCCGGGGTCTGGGCGGCGTATTCGATGCCCGCGTACACGTCTTCGGTGTTCTCGCGGAAAATGACCATGTTCACGCGCTCGGGATGCTTGACCGGCGTTTCCAGGCCTTCGAAGTGACGCACGGGACGGATGCAGGCGTACAGGTCCAGCGTCTGGCGCAGGGCCACGTTGAGGCTGCGGATGCCGGTGCCCACGGGGGTGCCCAGGGGGCCCTTCATGGCGAAATCGGCGGTGCGCAGGGCGTTCATGGTCTCCTCGGGCAGGGGAGAGCCGGTCTCGGCCGTGGCCTTTTCACCGGCCAGCAGTTCCACCCACTCGATGCGCATGTCCGATTCCTTGGCCAGCGCGGCGTCGATGACAGGGCGGGCGGCGCGCCAGATTTCGGGGCCGATGCCGTCGCCTTCGATCCAGTAAACTCGTTTGCTGCTCATTGTCTGCATCCTTTTCTGTATTCCTGATTGCGGCCGCCGGGGGCGGGCCTGTAGGCAAAAAACGGCGCACCGGGGAACCGGCGCGCCGCCATGCGTCTAGTCTTCGGCTGCGCGGGCTTCCTGCTGCAGGGCCTGCGAGCGCTTGAGCAGCTGCTCAAGCTGGATGTCCACACCGATGACGCCCACGATATTGTCGTCATCGTCCGTCACCGGGCAGGACACGGTGATGACCAGCTTGCCCGTGAACTGGGACTGGTACACGTCCATGATGTGCATGTCGCCGGTCTGCATGGGCATCTTGAACCATTCGCGCTGCGAGAAGTCGAAGCCGATGGGCAGGGCCTCGTACTTTTCACGGTAAGCCGGGTCGGTGATGGCCGCGCACTTGAGGCTGCCCTGGGTATCCGTGAGGTAGAGGTACTGGATGAAGGGGTACTCGCGCGAGAAGCTGTCCAGACGGGCGCAGGCATGCTTGCCGAAGTCCCGCAGGTCCTCGTTCTGCGCCAGACGGGCGATGAGGTGGGCGGCCAGCTCGTCGGCCAGTTCCTTCATGTGGTCGAACTCGGTCTCGAACAGTTCCGGCATGTAGCGCTGCACCAGGGCCGCCATCTCGTCGTGCGAAAGGTGCGTGGTGCGGCCGGTGTCGTAGATGGCCACGATGGCCTCGTAGATCTGGCCCACGGCGGGGTGCTTCTTGGAGATCTGCTTGCCTTCGGGCAGCTTGAGGTTGACGTTGATCCAGTAGGCCACCCCGGCACGGCCGGTCTTGTCGGTGATGATGATGGGCACGGGACGGCCCAGCAGATGCTTGGTGTCGAAGATGTTGTAGATCTCTTCGTTCTTGGCCAGGCCGTCGGCATGCACACCGGCGCTGGTGGCGTTGAAGTCGCGGCCCACGAAGGGATAGTTGTAGGGGATGTTGTAGTGCAGTTCTTTTTCGAAGAACTCGGCCACCTCGCTCAGGATGGTGGTGTCGGCGGCGGCATCGTCACCGGTGAGCGAGATGTACTCGATGATCAGGGCTTCCAGCGGCGTGTTGCCCGTGCGCTCGCCAAAGCCGAACAGCGTGCTGTTGACCGCGCCGCAGCCGTTGAGCCAGGCCGTGACGCCGTTGACCAGCACCTTGTGGAAGTCGTTGTGGCCGTGCCATTCCAGCCATTCGCCGGGCACACCGGCCTCGTCGGTGAAGGCACGCACGATGCGCTGCACCGAGCGGGGCAGGGCCGCGCCGGGATAGGGCACGCCGTAGCCCATGGTGTCGCACAGGCGGATCTTGACCGGCATGCCGCTCTGCTGGCTCAGCTCCATGAGCTTCTGGGCAAAGGGCAGGCAGAAGCCGTAGATGTCGGCGCGGGTCACGTCCTCGAAATGGCAGCGCGGGATGATGCCCCATTCCAGGGCCTGCCGGGCCAGGTCAAGATACATGTCCATGGCCTGCTGGCGGGTCTTCCCCAGCTTGAGATAGATATGGTAGTCCGACACGCTGGTCAGCATGCCGGTCTCGTCGAACTCCATGTCCCGGGCCAGCTTGAGGTCTTCCTTGTTGGCGCGGATCCAGGAGGTCACGCGCGGGAAGCGGTAGCCGCGCGCCCGGCAGACGTCGATGCACTTGCGGTCCTTGGCCGAGTACAGGAAGAACTCCGATGCCGTGATGAGGCCCGTCTTGCCGCCCATGCGGTGCAGGAAGTCGAACATCTTGGCCACCTGCTTGACCGTATACGGCGGCCGGGCCTGCTGGCCGTCACGGAAGGTGGTGTCCGTGATGCGCATCTGTTCGGCAGGACGCGGGGCAAGGAGCACCTCGTCGAAAGTCGTGCGACAGATGCTGGTGTAAGGAAAAAGCTCGCGGTACAGCTGGGGCTGTTCCCGTTCCTGAAGCGAAAGCGGGCGAACGCTGCCCGTCTGATGGATGATGCTGCTCATGGAACTCCGTCCGGCCTGAAAAGTGACGTACAAGGTAAGGAACATATCCTGTTAGCGACGGCGCGTCAAAGGGCTGGCGGGACGGCGCTCCGGCCTTCGGACGTGTCGAAGGATGCGCCGCCGGGACTTGCCAGAACAGGCAAAATGACGGATTGTACCGCCTATCGGAGCCCATCCTCCGGTTGAAGGAGCTTTTATGTCGGTTTGTGTGCAGTACCCCTCGGCGGGCTGCATTGTGGAATATCTTGAAGGCAATGCCATCCAGATCGCGCTGGTCACCGAAGAATCTGGCGGCAAACTGCGCCTTTTGCTGCCCAACCGGCGCGAGACGCGTCTCACCACGTCGCGCCTGCTGCCCTGGGCCGGGCCCGCGCTGGGCTCCGTGCCCGGCAAGGACGAGTCCGCCCGCGTGCTGGAGCAGCACCGCGCCCGCCGCGAAGAACTGGCCGCGGCCCTGCCCGTGCTGGAACTGTGGGAAATGAGCCAGGGAGAGGTGCCGGAAGCCTCGGCCCAGTGGTTCGCCGAACTGGCCGGTCAGGCCGGGGACGCCGACAGCGTCGCTGCCTGCGGGCGGGCCCTGCTGGCCTGCAAGAGCCACTTCCGCTTCCAGCCTCCCGTCTTTCAGATCTTTTCCGCCGAGATGGTGGAAAAGCGCCTCAAGGAACAGCAGGAACGCGCCGCCCGCGAGGCCCTGGTGCTGGGCGGCAACAGCTTTTTCCGCCTGCTCTGGGACGTGGCCTGCAAAAAACGCGCGCTGCCGCCCCAGACCGGCGAGGACACCCGGGGCATCTCCGAATGGCCGGCCCCCGAAGTGGCCGAACGTCTGAAGCAGATCCTGTTCGCCCGCATGGCCGACCCCGAGAGCCAGGAATGCGACGAACTGTGGCGCATGCTCTCCAAGGGCCTGCCCGACGTGCCGCACCTGCCCGTACAGCTGCTCATGGCCTGGGAACAGGTGCCCGCCCATTACAATTTCTGGTATGACCGCGCGGGCTACGCCCCCGGCGACGACTGGTGGCAGCCTCTGGCCCCGGCCGTGGAGGCCCTGCAGCGGGCTGCCCGTGAGGTGGAGCTGCCCGTCTGCGACCTGCCCTTCATCAGTATCGACAGCGCCACCACCCGCGACGTGGACGACGCGTTCCACATCCTGCCCACGGACGACGGCGGCTTCGACCTGACCCTGGCCCTGGCCTGCCCGGCCGCCTGCTGGCCTTTCGGCGAGGCCCTGGACAAGGCCGTGTTCCGTCGCGGCACCAGCATCTACCTGCCCGAGGGCGACAGCCACATGATGCCCGAAGCCCTGGGCACGGACGCCTTTTCCCTGCTGGCCGGTCAGGATCGCCCGGCCTTCTGTGTGCGGACGCGCATCTCGGCCGCGGGCGAGATCCTTTCCTGCGAGCCCTGGGCCGCACGGGTGCGCCTGGCCGCCAACCTGACCTATGACGACACCCAGGCCGTCCTCGACGCCCTGGCCGCCGGTGAGGCCCCGCAGGCGGACAACCCCGCCGCGCCCTGGGCCACCATGCTGGCCTGCGGCAACGACTTCGCCCGCGTCTGGCAAAAGGCCCGCATCGCGCGCGGGGCCGTCATCATGGACCGGCCCGAACCGTCCATCGTGCTGGAAGGCGAAGGCGCGCAGACGCGCGTGTCCATCGAGCCCGGCCACGAGACCCCGGACTCCCAGCCGCTGGTGGCCGAGATGATGATCCTGGCCAGCGCCGCCGTGGCCCAGTGGGCCGCGGAACGCGAGATCCCCATGCTGCACCGCACCCAGGACGTGGCCCTGCCCAGGGAATACGCCGGCGTCTGGAAGGAGCCCCAGGACATGACGCGCATCATGCGCGCCCTGATCCCCTCCAGCCTCGAAGTGCAGGCCCGGCCGCACGCCGCCCTGGGCCTGGCGCGCTACACGCCCATGACCTCGCCCCTGCGCCGCTATCCCGACCTCATCAACGAGGCCCAGCTGCTGCACTGGCTCACCCACGGCACGCCCCGCTGGGATGGCGAGGCCCTGTCCACCCTGCTGGTCAGCCTCAATGCCGTGCTGGATGCCGCCGGGCAGGTGCAGCGCTTCCGCCCGCGCTACTGGAAGCTGCTCTACTTCCGCCAGCAGGGCGACAAGGTCTGGTGGGACGGCGTGGTCACCGAAGAAAACGACATGTTCGTCAACGTGAGCCTGCCCGCACAGGGCATGTACGTGCGCGGCAAACGCCGCATGTTCGACGAACGTACCTGCCCCGGCATGGCCGTGCAGGTGCGCATCGGCCGCGTGCACCCGCTGTACAACGAGATCCAGATCCTCGAAGCCGTCAGCATGGACGGCTGATGCGGGATCCTGAGGATATGTTTCCGGGGGGAAGGGACCCCCTTTAACCAGCGCCCAAAGGGGGTCCCTTCCCCCCAGGCCCCCCATCCTCCCCCAAATGCGCTTCATCAGGGGAAACGGGCCGTACGGGAACGGGACACTACAGGGATAAACAACGCCATGGCAGCCGCTGTGGCGGGGCAAGGACAGCCCCGGTTCAAGGAGGAGGAATATGACGGCCTTTTTGTGTATCGTTCTGGGTTATGTGCTGGGTTCCGCCCCGTGGGGGCTGGTCATCGCCCGCACCTTCTGCGGCATCGATCCCCGTAACGACGGCAGCCGCAATACCGGCGCCACCAACGTGGCCCGCCTGTGCGGTTTCCGCTGGGGCGTGCTGACCCTGGCCTGTGACCTGGGCAAGGGCGCCCTGCCCGTGGCCCTGGCCCTGTGGCTGGGCCTTTCGCCCCTGCTGGTGACCTGCGTGGCCCTGGCCTGCGTGCTGGGCCATGTGTTCTCCTGCTTCATGGGCTTCCGCGGCGGCAAGGCCGTGGCCACCAGCATCGGCGTGTTCCTGCCGCTGGCCTTCTTCCCCCTGCTCTTCTCCTGCGCGGCCTGCGTGCTGGTCATCTGGCGCAGCGGCTTCGTCTCGCTGGGCTCCCTGACCCTGGTCACGGTGCTGCCCTTTGCCCTGCTGGCCGCCACCAAGTACGCCTGGGTGCCCCTGTCGCTGTGCATCTGGGCCCTGGTGGTCTGGAAGCACAAGGAGAACATCGCCCGTCTGCGTGCCGGTACCGAAAAGAGCTGGCTCAAGAGCCGCCAGAAGTAAGACGGCGCAACACGACAGCAAAAGGCCTCTTTCCCCTGCGGGAAAGAGGCCTTTTTTCATATTTCATTGCACAGGATCTTGCCCCTTCAGCCTGCCCGGTAGGACACTCCCTGAAAAGAAGAGGCTTCCCCCTGCCGTACACCTGCCCCAAAGACGACAGCAATGCCTGTGCATCCCTGCTTCTCCAAAATAAAGCGCGCTGGGGAGGGGGGAGTTTGAGGGGGAACCCCTCTCGCGCAAGTAGCGACCGGATGGCGGCCCGCAGGGCCGTGCCCGTTGCGACGCAGGAAGCTACGGGCATCGACAGCAGAGATGAGGGGGTCCCCCCTCAACAATAAAAAACTTGCGGGATCAACAGCAACGCAAGGAGCCCTTCCCGCAAAACGCTTTCCTTCCTAACGGCCCAACAGCCCCCGGATGGCGCTGCCGGCGTCGCGCACGGCACCGCCGATGCTGTTGCCCGCGCCGCGGGCCGTATCACCGGCCGCGCTGCCCGCCTTCTTGCCGCCTTCCAGCAGATTGCTGCCGAGGCCCTTGACCGCGTCCAGCGCGAACTTGGAATCCAGCGAGAACGAAAGGTTGTCGAAGGGCCCTTCGTAGTTCACGGGGATGTTCAGGCCCAGCGTGGTGATGGTGGCCGTGCCCTTGAGGTGCTGGCGCGGCAGGCTGGCGTGGGCCTGGCCCCTGGCCTGGAGCTTGGGCGAGGTGGCCGTCATGGGCGCCAGGTCGGCTTCGCCCTTGCGCAGCACGAAGGGCACATGCACCTGCTCGAAGGTATCGGAAACAGCGCCCTTGAGGCCGGGCACCGAATGCAGCAGGGAGGTCAGGGCCGGGATATGCATGTTGCGCAGCCGCAGGTCGCCCGAACCGGAAAGGGCGGCCATCATGGCGTCGGCGCCTGTGCCGCTCGTGGTGCAGGAGGCCTTGAGGGCCGCCAGACCTTCCACGGAGCGGGGCTTTTCCAGGGATTCCTGCAGGGGGCCCAGGGCCACTTCGGCCGCATCCAGATCCAGCGCATATTTGCGGTTCCGGAGGTCGGCACGGCCGCCGGCGGACAGGCGGCCGCCGCTTTCCAGCACACCCTGGAAGGAGGTCAGGCGGTAATCGCCCTTGCTGCCGCTCAGGGCCAGGGAGATGTCACGCAGATGCATCTTCTTCCAGCCCAGGGACGACATGGCCAGGCGCATGTTGATGGTGGGCCAGTTGGTGGCGCTTTCCTTGTCCGCGGCCGCCACGGCCTTGCCTTCCTTGCCCTTGGCCGTTCCCGCGTCCTTGCCGCTTTCGGGCAGGGGCAGATATTCGTCCAGTTGCAGCTTGCCCAGGCTCAGGGAGCCTTCCATGGCGAGCACGTCCCGGAAGTGCAGGCGCAGTTCCGCCCGCAGGGGCGTGGCATCCAGCTTGCCCTTGCACTGGGAAAGCGCCAGCGTGTCGCCTTCCCAGGTCACGGAGCCCTTGAACAGCAGGGCGTCCTGCGCATGGGGCTTGAGCTGCACGCCCAGGGCCGAGGCCAGCTTGCGCGGCGCGCCTTCCAGCAGGACGGAGCCCGTGAAGGCCGGGCCGTCCAGACCCAGCGTACCGGTGAGGCCCACGCGGCCGTGCGGCACGGAAAGGCTCAGGCGGGACAGATGCAGCTGCCGGGCCGCCGTATCCAGCGAGGCATCGCCCTGCAGCTGTACAGGCCCGAGGCCCGCGGGCAGGAGGCCCCGGCGGGAAGGTGTGATGGTCAGGGAAAGGTTCTGCACACGCGGGGCCATGCCGAAGAGCCCGGCCTGGGCATCCAGGGCCAGGGTCCCGGCCAGCGTGCGCCCGGCGGTGAGCAGATCATAGGTGAAATCGCAGCGCAGGACGGCGTCCTGACCGTTGCGCAGGTTCTCTACAGAAAGGTTGATGTCGCGCAGGTCGTAGCGCTCGCTGCCCTTCTCCACATGCAGGCTGCCCTTGCTCAGGGTCAGGCGGCCCAGCTCCAGCGGCAGGAGCACCTCGCTGCCGGGCTTGTTGCCGGCGGCATTGCCGGAGGCCGCATCCGCAGGCGCGGCGGCCTTGCCTTCCGGCAGCAGCAGGCTCAGCGAGGGGCTGTCCAGACGGACTTCGCCGATGACCAGCTCCCCGTGCAGCAGCGGTTCCAGCTCCAGATGGGCCTCGCCGCCCTTGGCCGTGAAGCGCATGCCCTGCCCGTCCTGCACGCCGTCCCAGCTGACGGCGGTGAATTTGGCCCCGGGGGGCAGCAGGGAAAGCTCGGGCGGGCTGGCGAAGCGCACGGGCGTGCCCGTGGCTTTTTCCACCGCGGCCGAGATCTGGCCGCTGATGAACTCGGTATCCAGCTGACTGATCACTATGGCCAGTACCGCCGCCAGTACCAGAACGATACCTCCGATCCAGCAAAGTACGCGCGTCATATCCGCCTCCGATGGCCTGTCTGTCCTGTGGTCGGGCTACAGGACAAGTGTAGGGCATCGCCAGTCCCGAGGCAAGCCGGGCCGCCGCTGCCGCGGGCTCCCTGCCCGGGAAAAAGGATGGGCCGCAAGGATGGCCTGCCGTTCCTCCGACCTGCCTTGCGGACGCAAAAAGGGGGAGCCTTGCGGCTCCCCCTTCATATTCGCAAACCGGTCCGTGAGGACTAGTTGTTTTCCTGAGCGGCCTTCAGCAGGTCGCCGAGGCTCTGACCGGCTTCCTGGGGACCAGCGTGGAATTCTTTGGGCTTGCGGCGGTCTTCGTCGTCCTTGATCTGCTTGATGGACAGACCCAGGCGGCGTTCTTCGGCGCTCACGTGGATGACCTTGGCCTGGATTTCCTGACCTTCCTTGTAGAGCTCGGCAGGGCTCTTGATCTTCTTGCTGGAAAGTTCGGAAACGTGCACCAGACCTTCGATGCCTTCTTCCACTTCCACGAACAGACCGAAGTCGGTGATGTTGGTCACCACGCCCTTCACGGTGCAGCCCACGGGGTAGGTGCTGGGCACGTGGCCCCACGGATCATCGACCAGCTGCTTGATGCCCAGGGTGAACTTTTCGTTTTCCTGGTCAACGGTCAGCACCTTGGCCTGCACGGTGTCGCCCACCTTGTAGATCTCGTTGGGATGACGCACCTTCTTGGTCCAGCTGATATCGGACACGTGGATGAGGCCGTCGATGCCGTCTTCGATACCGATGAACATACCGAATTCGGTGATGTTCTTGATGACGCCTTCGAGGATGGTGCCTTCAGGATACTTTTCGGCCACCAGTTCCCAGGGATTGGGACGAACCTGCTTCATGCCCAGGCTGATGCGCTTCTTCTCGCCGTCCACACCCAGGATGACGACTTCGACTTCGTCACCGGTGTGCACCATCTGGGAAGGATGACGCAGCTTGCGGGTCCAGGACATTTCGGAGATGTGCACCAGGCCTTCCACGCCGGGTTCCAGTTCCACGAACGCACCGTAGTCCACCAGGTTGGTGACCTTGCCGGTGCACTTGACACCTTCGGGGAAGCGGGCGGAGATGTCCTGCCACGGATCGGGCACCAGCTGCTTGAGGCCCAGGGAGACCTTGTTGTTCTCGCGGTCGAAGGAGAGCACCTTCAGGGTCAGGTCCTGACCCATGGTGATCATTTCCTTGGGATGGCGGATGCGCTTCCAGCTCATGTCGGTGATGTGCAGCAGGCCGTCCAGACCGCCCAAGTCCACGAACACGCCGTATTCGGTGATGTTCTTGGCCTTGCCGTGCACGATCTGGCCTTCTTCCAGGGTGCGCAGCAGATCCTGACGCTTGGAATCACGCTCTTCTTCCAGCAGCACGCGGCGGGAAACGATCACGTTGCTGCGGCGGCGGTTGATCTTCAGCACGCGGAATTCGAATTCCTGGTTGACCAGAGCGTCCATGTCGGGCACGGGACGCAGGTCCACATGCGAGCCAGGCAGAAAAGCTTCAACCCCGCCGATGTCCACGGTGTAGCCGCCCTTGATGCGACGCACGATGTGGCCCTTGATGACCCGGTTGTTTTCCTGCACGTCTTCGAGCTGGTCAAAGACCTGCATGCGCTTGGCCTTCTCAAAGGACAGCGTGATGGTGCCTTCCATTTCGTTCTTGCGAACGACGTAGACATCCACACGGTCGCCCACGCTGACGGTCATGTTGCCGGCGGCGTCACGGAACTCGCTGGCCGGGATCTGGCCTTCGGACTTGAAGTTCACGTCCACCAGAACATTGTCGTCATCCACGCGAACGATCTCGCCCTTGGTGATAGAGCCTTCTTCGAGGTCGCCGAAGTCGGGATTGAGATAGTTTTCAAGGGCGCTTTCGAAACTCATTTCGTTTTCGTGCCCGGTTTCCTTGTCTGCCATGCTTGACATGCCTCCAAACATAATTTGTCCCCTGTACGGGGGTGAAAGAAAATAGCAAAAGGAAAGGCAAAGCACAAGGCGAAAATGGCCCGGACACGTGTCAGGGCACGCGGAACGGCCCTTTCCACGCCATGGGCGGCGAACGGAACGTCGTGAAAGGACAGGGAAAAGAGCTCCCCATTCCTGACAATGGTTCCTGAAAAGAAAAAGGAAGGCGCGGCACCGCAAGGCTGCCGTCCTGCAGAGCCTGGACGGCAAGGGCCCCGCCTCCCGCCCTTGCGATGACCGGAAAAACGCAAAGCGGGCACACCGTCCGGCGACGGCATGCCCGCATCATGGCGATGGAAAGGATGGTCTAGTCGGCCAGCTTCACGAAGGTCAGCTCGTGCTTGTTGCAGGAAAGATGCAGCAGACGGCCGCCCGGGATGGCCGCGAAGGCCCGCGCCGTCTCGTGGTCGGTCTGGGCCTGGAACTTGAGCGTGCAGACCACGTTGCGGCAGGCATCGGCCGCCAGCCATTCCTGCACGGTCTCCAGCAGGCGGTCGGGGTAGCAGATCATGTCCGAGAACAGCCAGTCCACCTGGCCCACATGGCGCGGCTCAAGGCCGAAGCCGCTGCCCAGACAGTGGTTGACGCCGGGCATGGCCGCCACCTGGGGCGCCAGCTCGGCCTTGTCCACGCTGAACACGCGGCAGCCCAGCCGCCCCAGCACCCAGGTCCAGCCGCCCGGTGCGGCGCCCAGGTCGATGCACAGTTCCCCCGGCGCGGGCGTGCGCCCGGTCAGGGTGAAGACTTCCCACAGCTTGAGGTAGGCGCGGCCCGGCGGGTCCTCGCGGTTCTCCACGAACTGCACTTCCCCGTCGGCAAAGGGCGAGGTGGTGCACGGCGAGGCCAGCATCAAGTCTTTTTCCCACAGGGTGAAGGCCCCCAGCGGTGCGGACGGGGCGGGCGTGCCGAAGTGCAGGGGCCGTGCCGCCACGTAGGGCAGCTGCTCCTGCATAAGGCGCAGACGCCGCACATGTCCGCCAAGGGTGGGGATGTGCGCCCGCCAGTTGCGCTGCAGGGCCGAGAGCTGCCGTGCCCCGCTGCCGATGGAGGTGATGGGGATCCAGCGCGGTTCCGTCCAGACGTTCTGGGCCCAGGCCGCGGGCTCCGTGCCCCTGGCCAGCACCAGACGGCCACGCACGGTGATGACGCGGTCCCCCAGCTCTTCCAGCAGGGGCTGCATGTAGTCACGCGCCGCCACCTGCACGCTGAAATCTTCTTTGGGCAGGGCCGAACGGGGCAGGTCGGGCCAGCGACGGGCCAGGAGCACCTGCTCCTGCTGCCGGGCCTCGCGCCGCTGTTCCCGGCGCTCCTGCCGCCAGCGGGGCAGGGCATGGGCCTCCCCGGCGGCATGTTCCGGCTGTTCCGCCTTCTTGCCCCGGCCCGTTTTGGCCCGGGCGGGAGCCTGCGCTGCCGGCTCCCCGGAAACACGACGCCCGGAACGGCGGGACGGGCCTTGCCTGTCCGCGCCCTGCTCCGGGCTGGCCTTGCCCCCGCTGCGACGGCGGGGCGCTGAACGTTTTTTCTCTTCCCTGTCGGCTTCCTGCGGGGCCTGCTCCTCATGGAGGGCGCCACGACGGGGCGCGGGAAATGATCGACTGTGCGTACTCATGTGATCAGCATAGCCCAAAGCCCGGACAAGGCCAAGCGTCCGCCAGCCTCCTTCGGCGACGGGGATGGCCCGAGCGGCGAAAAAAAGCAGGGCCGTCCTCCCCTCGCGGACCAGCGCCGCCCGTGACGCAACGGCCGGACAAAAGGAGCCTTCCCCCCGCATCTCCCGGACAGCGCAGGCTTTTACTTTTCCGCCCGGCTTGACTTTTGTGCTCCAAACCGTTTCTGATGGCGCATCCATGCGGGGAATTCCGTGCAAATCGGAAACAGTCGCGCTGCGGTAAGAGGGTACGGAGCTTCTTTGGCGACACGCCACGACAGCCAGCCGTCACGGTGAAGGCGAAGCAAAGGCCCGGAGGCATGCCTCCCCATTCCCTCAAGTCCGAATACCCGCTCCATCCCTAACCTTTCAACGCGTCATTGAGGAGGTTCCATGCGTCGCATCCCCACAACATCCCTGCGCTCCACGCTGCTGGCCCTGCTGCTCACCCTCTGCCTGGCCCTGCCTGCCCTGGCGGCCCAGAAGGAAGGGCTGCTGCTGGTGGCCTTCGGCACCAGCGTGCCCGAGGCCCAGCCCGCCCTGACCGCCATCGACAAGGAATTCAAGGCCGCCTTCCCCCACAGCCCCGTGATCTGGGCCTATACCTCCAGCATCATCCGGGCCAAGCTGGAAAAGAAGGGCGTGCACATCGGTGACGTGGCCGCCGGTCTGGAAGAGCTGGCCCGGCAAAAGGTGGACGTGGTGCGCGTCCAGTCCCTGCATGTGGTGGCCGGGGAGGAATTCAGCGAGATGGAGCGCCTGCTCGTCAGCTGGCTGGTCCGCCATCCCGACAGTTTCAAGGCCGTCTATCTGGGCCGCCCGCTGCTGGAATCCCGGCAGGATGCCGAAGATGTCTGCCGCGCCGTCCTCGGCGCCACCGAAGGCAAGCGCAAGTCCGGCGAGTTGCTGGCCCTCATGGGCCATGGCCAGAGCCACGGCCGGGGCGACATGATCATCGAAGGCATGCGCGCCACCCTGGCCGATGCCGACAACCTGGCCGTGCTGGCCACGGTGGAAGGCTCGCGCGGTTTCGACCAGGTGCTTGCCGCCATCAAGACCAGCCGCGCGTCCGTCATCTGGCTCCAGCCCTTCATGGTGGTAGCCGGGGACCATGCCCGCAACGACCTGGCCGGTGACGAGTCCGATTCCTGGGCCTCGCAGATCCGCGCCCTGGGCCTCACCCCCCGCCCCGTACTCACCGGTCTGGGCGAGCTGCCCGGCGTGCGCGCCGTCTTCGTGCGCCATGCCCGCGACAGCCAGGACGATCTGCTGAAGCAGTAAGACAAGATGCTGCCAAGGGGAGACGGGGCCTCTTTTGGAAAAGGGTCCCCCTTCTCCCCTTGGAACCCCTCTTCCCCCCTAAAACTTTTTCTCCGGTCCGGTCGGATGGTCCCCGTCGCTGTCTGAGAGGGCAAGGCATCCGGCACAGGACAGGCAGCCCGCAGCCCCGCCAGCCAGACGGTCGCAGACGCGAGGATCATAGATTCAGCCAATAGAAAAGGACGCCACGCATGGCGTCCTTTTCTATTGGCTTTTTTAGGTGCCCCACACTGGGCGACCGTTTATCGAAGTTCCTGGCCGTTCCCTTCCCATGAAAAAACAATCATATCTCCCCGGCCCGCTTACTGTCCCCTTCTTCCGCGCGCCCTGGGGACGGACGCACGAAGAAAGCCCGCCGTGGTCAGGCGGACCGTCACTGATCAGGACAAAAGTTTTTGGGAGGGATGGGGGGAGCTTGAGGGGGGAAGGGGCGACCTTTTTTCAAAAAGGGCCCCCTTCCCCCCTCAAAAAACAACCACCGCCCTAGCGCAGGTCGGTGACGCGCTTGGACTTGCTGAAGGTACGGGGCAGGCTGGCGTGGTCGGCGAGCTTCACGGCCACGCGGGCCAGCAGGGACTTGTGCAGACGCTGTTCCAGCGCGGCCACCAGCTGGGCATCGCCGCCGGAGGTGGCGCCCTGGGCGCGTTCCACGGTCAGGGTCATGTGGTCCAGCGAGCGGTCGTCGCGGGTCAGTTCCACATGATATTCGCCGCCCAGTTCGGGGAAGGCGCCGATGACGTCCATGATCTGGCCGGGGTAGATGTTGACGCCGCGGTAGATGATCATGTCGTCGGAGCGGCCGAGGATGCGGTCATGGCGGGGCATGCTGAGGCCGCAGGGGCAGTCGCCGGGCAGCAGGCGGGACAGGTCGTGGGTGCGGTAGCGCAGCAGGGGCACGGCCTCCTTGCGCAGGCTGGTAACCACCATCTCGCCCACTTCGCCTTCGGGCACGGGCTGCAGAGTCTCGGGATCGAGGATCTCGATGATGAACATGTCGGCCCAGTAGTGCAGGCCGTTGTGCTCGTCGCAGTCGATGGCCGTACCGGGGCCGTACATCTCGGTCATGCCCGCGATGTCATAGCTGCTTTCCAGACCAAGCTTGCTCTCGATGGCCAGACGCATCTTTTCGCTGCGGATCTCCGAGCCGCAGATGACCTTGCGCAGCTTGAGCTTGTCGCGGATACCGGCGCGCTCCACTTCTTCGGCCAGCAGCAGGGCCATGGAGGCCGTGGCGCCGAAACAGGTGGAGCCCATGTCGCGCAGGAGCTGCAGATGCATCTCCAGGTTGCCGGGGCCCACGGGGATGGTGAGCATGCCGAAGCGCTCGCTGCCCAGCTGGAAGCCCGCACCGGCCGTCCACAGGCCATAGCCCACGGCCACCTGCATGCGGTCCATGGGGGTCAGGCCAGCCATCTCGTAGCAACGGGCCATCTGCAAGGTAAAATTATTCACGTCATTGGCCGTGTAGGCCAGGATCTTGCGCTTGCCCGTGGTGCCGCTGGAGGCATGGATGCGCACCACTTCCTCTTCGGGCACGCAGAGCAGGGGCAGGGGATAGCCTTCGCGCAGGTCTTCCACGTCCACGGTGGGCAGACGGCGCAGATCGTCCAGCGAGGTGATGTCGTCAGGCGTGACGCCACAGGCTTCCAGACGTTTGCGGTACTGGGGGGACTTGAAAGCCTGGCGCACGGTGAAGCGCAGGCCTTCCAGCTGCTGGCGGGCGATCTCTTCGGGAGAAAGCCGGGGGATGAAACGGTGAGTCATGGAACTGTCTCCTTGAGATCATGGACCGTGGCAACAGGGGCCACAGGGGGCCGCCGGGACACATCGCCGCAAGGCGGTATCCGCCTGTGCCGGAGCGGCAAACGGCGAATCCCTTTCCGGCCGGGAACGGCCGATGCGCCCGCCACAGTTTGCCGCCCGTCATTGTGCGCGTTTTTGTCCCAATGGGCAACAGGGAGAGAACAGGCGTGGGGAAGGGGCGCTCACGCGCTGTGGGGTGCCCCTATGAAAATGGCCCCGCGCCCCTCCGCATCACATTCTCCAACAGGAGGACATCACAGTCCGGCGGGACGGGGCGCCACGGGCAGCAGGCCTTCCAGCTCGATACCGGCAGGGCTCACCGAGGCGCGGTAGGGATAGATCTCCACCCCGGCATCCATCGCCTCATAGAACAGGGCCGCATAGGCGGGGTCCACCACGTCCGCCGGGCCGAAGCAATGGCCGTCCGGGCGCTGCACCAGATAGAACATGGCCGCGCGTTCGCCGCAGCGCACGATGTCCATGAGCTCGCGCAGATGCTTCTGACCGCGCTCCGTGGCCGCATCGGGGAAGCAGGCCACGCCGTCTTCCACCATGGTCACGTTCTTGCATTCCACCCACAGCGGCGGCAGATCCGGCCCGGTGAGGCAGGCATCCAGGCGGCTCTCGCCGCGTTTGGCCTCCCGGCGGCATTGCGTGTATCCGGCGGCAAAGGCCAGCCGCCCGGCATGGAAGGCAACCTCTATCATACGGTTGGGCACGCTGGTGTTGACGCCCACCCAAAAGCCACGGCCCAGGGCGGAGCCATCCGCGCCTTCCTCCCCGCCGGGCAGGGGCGGTACGGCCCGCTCGGCCAGCCAGACGGCCTCCTGCGTGTAGGGCAGCTTGCGCGCCGGATTGGCCGCGGGCGAGGCCAGCAGCGGGGCCCCGGCCAGGGTCAGGCCCAGCATGCTGCCGGAATTGTTGCTGTGGACCCAGACGTTCTGCCCGTCCAGCAGCATCTCCACACTGAAGCGCTTGTAACGCCTGATGAAACGCCCCACCACACAGCCTTGGGGAAGGGGCAGCAACGGTGTTTTTTCCATGGATCATCCTTAAAAGGGACACAGGGCCGCGGGGAGGGGCCCTCGTTTACAGTCAGATATGAACCTGATACGCTATTGCGCCGTGACCGGAGCGGGCGCGCCGCAGTCCGGCCACTCCTATTCCAGGCAAGGAGCACCCTATGCAGATTTCCGAACGTGTGCGCACCATGAAGCCCTCGCTGACCCTCAGCGTCAACACCCGCGCCATGGAGTTGCGGGCCCAGGGCATACAAGTCACCAGCCTGGCCGTGGGCGAGCCGGACTTCCCCACCCCCAAGCATATCTGTGAGGCCGCCAAGGCCGCCATCGACGCCAATTTCTGCCGCTACACGGCCGTGCCCGGCATCCCCGAGCTGCGGGCCGCGGTGGGCGGTTACTTCAAAAAATTCTACGGCGAGGACATCGCCCCCGAATGCACCATCGTTTCCGCCGGCGGCAAGCATGCCCTGTACAACTTCATGCAGGCCTCCATCAACCCCGGTGACGAAGTGCTGCTGCCCGCCCCCTACTGGGTCAGCTATCCCTACACCATCCAGCTGGCCGGCGGCGTGCCCGTCATTGTGCAGGCCTCGCTGGAACAGGGCTTCAAGGTCACGCCCGAGATGCTGGATGCCAAGTGCACCGACAAGACCAAGCTGCTGGTGCTCAACACGCCCAGCAACCCCACTGGTGCCGTCTACAATGCCGAAGAACTGGCCGCCATCCTGGACTGGGCCGACAGCCGCGACGTCTACGTGCTGACCGACGAGATCTATGACCAGCTGGTCTTCGCTCCGGCCAAGATGGCCAGCGCCGTGCACCACTTTGCCAAGAATCCCGAAAAAGTGGCCATCCTCAACGGCGTTTCCAAGAGCTTTGCCATGACCGGCTGGCGCGTGGGCTATGTGGTGGCCCACCCCGAGATCATCAAAAAGATGTCCAGCATGCAGGGCCACTGCACGTCCAACATCTGCTCCATCTCGCAAAAGGCCGCCCTGGCCGGCCTTACCGGTCCCCTGGATTTCCTGGGCGAGATGCGCAACGCCTTCCAGCGTCGCCGCGACCTGGCCATGGACATCATCAACGGCTGGGATTTCGCCTCCTGCCCCTGCCCGGACGGTGCCTTCTACCTGTTCGTGGATGTGCGCAAGTGCTTCGGCGGCACGGTCAAGAACTCCACCGAGCTCTGCACCTGGCTGCTGGACAAGGCCCGCGTGGCCGTGGTGCCCGGCGCCGCCTTCGGTGACGACAACTGCATCCGCTTCTCCTACGCCGTCAGCGACGACACCCTGCGCGACGCCCTGCAGCGCATCGGCGACGCCCTGTCCCAGCTGCGGTAGAGGATGTTTCTTGAGGGGAGGGGGAACCCCTCGCGTTGCTGTCGATGCCCGTAGCTTCCTTCGTCGCAACGGGCACGGCCCTTCAGGCCGCCATACGGTCACGCCTAGCGCGAGAGGCCCCTTTCCCCAGCGCGCTTTATTTGAAGGAGGTCTGCCCTCCCGGCAAAAAGCGCTCCGATGAATGCCCAGCTGACCCGCCAAGCGGGAGCAGCCATCCCTCAACGGAGGGGCTCCAGCAGGAGCTCCTCCGTTTTCATTTTTCATACCGGCCAGACTCTTTTGCCCTTCCTGCCGGGGGACCGGCAGCGGGGCACGGCCATCATGCCACGCCGGACGCCATCCACCCGGATAAAATGCGTTTGGGGAGGGGTGGGGGCCCGGGGGAGGGGAGGCCCTTTTCGCATGGGCAAAAGGGCCTCCCCTCCCCCGGAAAAACGCCGCCCGCGCCTCCCCCTTCCCTGCCTGCCCTCTCGACAAGTCACGGGAGAGGATGGTAAAAAACTCCTTTCCTCATCCTGTCCCTGCAAGGAGATTATCCCGTGTGCCAGAGTGATTTTCCCGCCTATCGCGGTCAGATGGAATATGTGTGCCTGCACTGCGGCCAGCGTTACCCCGGTGACAGCCTGCTCTACACCTGCCCGTCCTGCGGCGGCGTGTTCCTGCTGGAAAACACCAAGTTCGACGAACTGAAACAGCGCAGCGGCGCGGAATGGCGCGAGATCTTCGACCGCCGTGCCTCCACCCGCAGCACGGCCCTGCGCGGCATCTTCCGTTATTATGAACTGCTGGCGCCCCTGCTGGACGAGGAAGACATCGTCTACCTGGGCGAAGGCCTGACCCCCATCGTGGAAGCCGCTCCGGCCCTGCGCGACCGTGTGGGCGTGCCCTTTGCCTACAAGAACGACGGCCAGAACCCCAGCGCCTCCTTCAAGGACCGCGGCATGGCCTGTGCGTTCAGCTATCTGAAATGGCTCTGCCGCCGCCACCAGTGGGACGAGGTGCTGACCGTCTGCGCCTCCACCGGTGATACCTCCGCCGCCGCGGCCCTGTACGCCTCCTATGTGGGCGCGCCCCTCAAGAGCGTGGTGCTGCTGCCCCACGGCAAGGTGACCCCGCAGCAGCTCTCCCAGCCCCTGGGCAGCGGCGCCACGGTGCTGGAACTGCCCGGCGTGTTCGACGACTGCATGAAGGTGGTGGAGCATCTGGCCGAGAATTACCGCGTGGCCCTGCTCAACTCCAAGAACAGCTGGCGCATCCTGGGCCAGGAATCCTACGCCTATGAAGTGGCCCAGTGGTACGGCTGGGACGTGTCCGGCCTGTGCATCTTCGTGCCCATCGGCAACGCGGGCAACATCACGGCCGTCATGTCCGGCTTCCTCAAGATGCTGGAACTGGGCATCATCACCAGCCTGCCGCGCGTCTTCGGCGTGCAGAGCGAACACGCCGACCCCGTGTACCGCTACTATGCCGCGCCCAAGGACGCCCGCGTGTGGCAGCCCGTGACCGTCACCCCCAGCGTGGCCCAGGCCGCCATGATCGGCAACCCGGTCTCCTTCCCGCGCGTGCAGCGCCTGGCCGAGAAGTTCATCGAAAAGGGCGGCGAAAAGGCCTTCCAGGTGGTGCAGGTGACCGAACAGCAGATCATGGACGCCATGATCGTGGCCAACCGTCACGGCCACATCGCCTGCACCCAGGGCGGCGAATGCCTGGCCGGTCTGGTCAACGCCCGTGCGCTGGGCCTGGTGGGCGATGACGAGCACGCCGTGCTGGACGCCACGGCCCACGCCCTCAAGTTCTCCGGCTTCCAGGACATGTACTTCAACGACAGCTTCCCCGAAGCCTACGGCGTCAAGCCCCAGGCCGAGCTTTCCAACAAGCCCGAACTGCTGCTGCCCGAAAGCGCCCGCGAAGGCAAGGACGTGGCCACCTTCGCCCGCATGGGCGCCGATGCCGTGGTGGCCCGCCTGGGCCTGAGCCGCAAGTAGCCTCCGGCTCCTCCGCAAAACGTCAAAAGCCCCTTTCCCGACGGGAAAGGGGCTTTTTTCATGGCAGACAGATGTGCGCTATTTGGCGGTCTTGGAGTCCGGCTCGGCCATGGCTTCGGGCCAGCGCTCGGCGGCCATCTCGCGCAGCTTGAATTTCTGGATCTTGCCGCTGGCGGTCAGGGGGAAGCCGTCCACCACGGCGATGTAGCGCGGGATCTTGTACCAGGCGATCTTGCCGCGGCAGAAGGCGCGCACGTCTTCGGGTGCCACGGGCACGTCGGGCCGGGCGATGATGAAGGCGCCCACTTCCTCGCCATATTTGCGGCTGGGCACGGCCACCACCTGGATGTCCAGCACGCCGGGCATGCCCATGAGGAATTCCTCGATCTCGCGCGGGTAGACGTTCTCGCCGCCGCGGATGATCATGTCCTTGATGCGGCCGGTGACGCGCACGTAGCCGTCCTCGTCCATGGTGCCCAGGTCGCCGGAATGCAGCCAGCCGTCAGGGCTGATGGTGCGGGCCGTCTCTTCGGGCATATTGTAGTAGCCCTTCATGACGTTGTAGCCGCGGCACAGGATCTCGCCCACTTCGCCGCGCGGCAGTTCCTCGCAGGTCTCGGGGTCGCCGATGCGCACCTCGATGCCGGGCATGGCGCAGCCCACGGTCTCGCAGCGCAGGTGCAGGGGGTCGTCGGGGTCGGACTGGGTCATCACCGGCGAGCCCTCGGTCAGGCCGTAACAGATGGTGATGTCCTTCATGTACATGTCTTCCACCACGCGCCGCATGAGCGGCTCGGGGCAGACGGAACCGGCCATGATGCCCGTGCGCAGGCTGGAGACGTCGAAGCGCTTGAACATCTTGTGTTCCAGTTCGGCCAGGAACATGGTGGGCACGCCGTACAGGGCCGTGCAGCGCTCGCTGTCCACGGCGGCCAGCACATGCAGGGGGTTGTAGGCTTCGAGGATGACCATGCAGGCCCCGTGGTTGACGCAGGCCGAGACCCCCAGCACGCAGCCGAAGCAGTGGAAAAGCGGCACGGGCAGGCAGACGCGGTCCTCGTCGGTGAAGCGCTGGTTGCGGCCGATCCAGTAGCCGTTGAGGCCCACGCCCACATGGGTCAGCATGACGCCCTTGGGGAAGCCCGTGGTGCCGGAGGTATACTGCATGTTGATGGCGTCCCAGGGGTCCAGGCTGTCCTGCCGGGCCTGGTACTCGGCATCATCGGTCATGATGGACATGGACAGGATCTCGGGCACGGAATACATGCCGCGATGCTTCTCCGCGCCCAGGAAACAGACGCGCCGCAGATGCGGCAGGCGCGCGAAGCTGAGCCGGTCGCGGCTCTGGTAGCGCAGCTCGGGGGCCAGAGTGTAGAGCGTGTCGATGTAATCATGGTCGCGCAGGCTGTCCATGATGAAGATGTTCTCGCACTCCGACTGGTTGAGCAGGTATTCGAGCTCGTGTTCGCGATAGTTGGTGTTGACCGTGATCAGGATGGCCCCGATCTTGGCCGTGGCGAACTGCAAGGTCACCCAGTAGGGCACGTTGCTGGCCCAGACGGCCACCTTTTCCCCTTTCTGCACGCCTAGCGCCATGAGTCCTTTGGCGAACAGATCGACGGTATCGGCAAACTCGCGCCAGGTCTGGCGGTAGTTGCGGTCGGCATAGACGATGGCTTCCTTGTCGGGGATGCGGGCCACCGTCTCGTCCAGGATCTGGCCAAGGGTCTTTTCACGCAGTTCGAACAGCGCCTGGCGCTGGCGCACTTTCTCGTCCATGGATCATCCTCATATACCGCGCGGGAGCGCGGGCTGTGTACGCAAAAGGGCCGGGGAACGACGGGAGACTACGGCGTGTAGGTCACAGCCAGCAGCTGGGCCGGGTCGTCGCCGTGCGCGCCCACGTAATGGGGCACGATGGAGTTGTAATAGATGGTCTCGCCGGCCTTCAGGTAATAGGTCTCGCGGCCGTAGACCACCATCAGCTCGCCCTTGAGTACCAGGATGAATTCCTCGCCCTGGTGCGAGATGGTCTTCCGCTCTTCGTCCTTGTCGGGATAGATCTCGATGAAAAAAGGCTCCATGTTGCGGTCGCTCTTGCCCTTGCCCAGCGCCTGATAGATGTAGCTGGAACGGGGGGTGCGGCCGGTGTGCATGGCGGGGTCCACGCTGCCCAGCTGGGCTATGCGGGAAATGATGGGATCGCGGGTGAACTGGTCATCCAGGAAGGTGCCCAGACGGACGCCCAGCGAGCGGGCCACCTTCTGCAGGGGGCCGATGGTGGGATATATCTCGTCATTTTCCATGCGTTCCAGAAAATTGACGGTCAGTCCCGTATTCTGTGAGAGGGTCTCAAGATCCACGTTCCTTTCCTCGCGGAACGTGCGGATGCGCTTTCCGACACTGCTTTTTCCGGCCATGTCTGTCTCCTGTTGCAGTCTGTGCAGAAAAACCAAGGGTAAAAAGTGTTCTGAAAAATATCATAAAGTCTTATGGCCCCGCAAGGCGGCAGTCCGTGCGTAGCGCAAACGTCGAAAAAACGCTAGGCTCGTCCCATGATACAGCACAAACGTACGGCCTTGCTGGCCGCAGGACAGGTCCAGGGCGTGGGCTTCCGCCCCTTCATCTACAGGCTGGCCGTGGAAGGCGGCCTTTCCGGCAGCGTGGGCAACACTTCGGACGGGGTGCGCATCGAGGTGCAGGGGCCCCCGGAACAGGTGGATACCTTTGCCGTGCGTCTGCGCCGGGAGCTGCCGCCCCTGGCCCGGCTCACCCGGCTGGAGATCACGGAGCTGCCCCCCGTGGACGGCGAGACGGAATTCGTCATCGTGGCCAGCCACGGCCATGCCGGCCACAGCGTGCTGGTCAGCCCCGATGTGGGCATCTGCGAGGACTGCCTGCGCGACATGCACACGCCCGGCAATCCGCGCTTCGGCTATGCCTTCACCAATTGCACCAACTGCGGGCCGCGCTACACCATCACCCGGTCCATCCCCTACGACCGCGCCACCACCAGCATGGCCTGCTTCCCCTTCTGCCCCCGCTGCGAGGCCGAATACCGCGACCCTCTGGACCGCCGTTTCCATGCCCAGCCCGTGGCCTGCCCGCAATGCGGGCCGCGCCTGTGGCTGGTGGACAACCCGCTGCTCCCGCCCGGCGGCACCCTGCCCCCGGACAGCGCCCCGGCAAACTGGCCCGGCCCGGAGACCCTGCCGTCGGAAGCATCCATGCGGGATGCCGTGGCACGGGCGGCCGCCCTGCTGCGGGAGGGCCACCTGCTGGCCCTCAAGGGCCTGGGCGGCTTCCAGCTGGCCTGTGACGCCCGCTCCGCCCGCAGCGTGGCCCTGCTGCGCCTGCGCAAGCGGCGCCCGCACAAGCCGCTGGCCCTGATGGTGCCGGATCTGGCCACGGCACGGGAGCTGTGCGACCTTGCCCCGGAACACGAGGCCCTGCTGCTTTGCCCGGAAAAGCCCATCGTGCTCTGCCCGGCCCGCAAGGGCTGCCTGCCCCCCGCCATCGCGCCGGATACCGCCGGTATCGGCCTCATGCTGCCTTACACGCCCCTGCATGCCGTCCTTTTCGACGAGCTTGTCCGCCTGACCGCTACGGCCGGAGAGCCCGCGCCCGTGCTGGTCATGACCTCGGCCAATGCCAGCGGCGAGCCCATCTGCCTGGGCAACCGCGAGGCCCTGCGCCGTCTGGCGCATCTGGCCGATGCCTGGCTGCTGCACGACCGTGACATCCTGGTGCGCGTGGACGACAGCGTGGCCGGTGTGCGTCCCCTGCCCGCCGACGGGGAAAAACCCGCCGCGGCGCCCTTTTTCTACCGCCGGGCACGCGGCTATGTGCCCCGCCCGGTGATGCTGCCCGAAGCCTGGGGCACGGATCTGCCCTGCGTGCTGGGCACGGGCGGCGAGCTCAAGGCCACGCTCTGCCTGACGCGCGGCAACGAGGCCTTCGTCAGCCAGCATGTGGGCGATCTGGAGAACGCCCCCACCTTCGGTTTTTATGAGGAAGTGGCCCGCCACCTGCAGGATCTGCTGGAGGTGCGGCCCGCCGCCGTGGTCTGCGACCTGCACCCGGATTTCCTCTCCACCCGCCATGCCACGGAACTGGCCCGGCGCGAGGGCCTGCCCCTCTGGCATCTGCAGCACCATGCCGCGCACGCGGCCTCCGTGCTCACCGAGCACGGCCACACCGGCCCGGCCCTGGCCCTGACGCTGGACGGCACCGGCCTGGGCACGGACAAGAGCATCTGGGGCGGAGAGCTGCTGTTCATGGAACTGGATGCGCCCCGCTGGCAGCGTCTGGGCCGTCTGGCGCCCTTCCGTCTGCCCGGCGGGGAGGCCGCCATCCGCGAGCCTTGGCGCATCGCCCTGGGCCTGGCCCTGCAGAGCGGTCTGGCCCCCGAAGCCCTGACCGGGATCTGGGCGGACTGCGCTGACGACGGGGACGATGTCCGCCGTGCGCCGCAGGCCATGGCCGTCACGGCGGTCAGCGAGATGTGGCGCCGGGGCCTCAACTGCCCGCCCACGTCCAGCGCCGGACGCCTGTTCGACGCCGTATCCGCCGCGCTGGGCCTGTGTACGCACATCACCTATGAAGGACAGGCCGCCATCCGTCTGGAAGACGCCGCCGCCCGCAGCGCCCTGCCGGGACAATGGTGGCGCATGCGGGCGGAAGAGCTGCGGGCCCCGCAGCCGGAGCACGAGCTGCTGCCCGCCCTGCCCCTGACGGAAGAGGACGGCCTTTTACAACTGGACGGCACGGCCCTGTTCGCCGCCGTGCTGGCCCGGCGCGACCGCCTGCCCGTGGAAGACCTGGCCGCCCGTTTCCACTGGCAGCTGGCGCAGGGCTTCACGGCCCTGGCCGCCAGGGCCGCCGGGGCCACGGGCGTGCGCGTGGTGGGCCTTTCCGGCGGCGTCATGCAGAACGCCCTGCTGGCCCGCCTGCTGCCGCTGCTGCTCGCGGCGCACGGCCTCACCCCCTTGTGCCAGCAGGAAGTGCCGCCCGGTGACGGCGGCATCTCTCTGGGGCAGGCAGCCTGGGCACAGGCCTGTTTGCGGGCCGGTCTGCCCACGGAACTGGTATAGTCCGCTGACGGCCCATGGTGGCCCGGACACCCCTGTTGCCGGGGCAAACGCTGTGCGCTTCTTATGTAATTTATTGAGATAAAAGGATAAAAAAGAAAAATCACTTTTTTTGATTTTTTCGTTGACAGCCAAGGGCTTTTTGGGCAGTATGCATTTCTGCCGAGGGGCTGTAGCTCAGTTGGGAGAGCGCTTGAATGGCATTCAAGAGGTCAGGAGTTCAATTCTCCTCAGCTCCACCAAAAAGGAAATCAGGGTTTGCGGAAACGCAGACCCTTTTTTCGTTTTCGGCTCCCGCCGTTTTTCTCCCCCCCCGCCACATGACGCCATTGTGTCATTCTGTGACATTTTCACGGAGCCCGTCTTCCCCCGTTGCCCTTTTTCTCTTAGCGCGCTACTAGGGGAAAAAGGACCGTCAATGACCCGGTCCAAAGAAGGAGGAAGATGAGATGAAAGGTTTGTTCGCTTCCCTGGCAATGCTTTGCGCTCTGTGCGTGGCCCTGCCCGCCGCCCAGGCCAAGCCCCTTCCCGGTGCCAAGTACACCTACACCCTGAAAAGCGTCATGCCCGTGGCCGGTCGCCAGGGCGTGGCCTGCGACGGCAAATTCATCTATGTGAGCTGCAGCAAGGCCCTGTACAAGTACGACATGAACGGCAAACTGGTGGCCGAGAACAAAAATCCCTTCGAAGGCTACTCCATCCCCTCCAACCACATCGGTGACATCGACGTCTACAACGGCGAGATCTATGTGGGCGCCGAAAATTTCATGGACGGCGTGGGCAAGGACATCCAGATCGCCATCCATGACGCCAACACCCTGAAATTCAAGCGCACGTTCAAGTTCGAGCCCAAGTCCGGCCAGGAAGAAGTGTCCGGCATCACCGTGGACCCGGTCAAGAAGACCGTGTGGATGTGCTCCTGGGTGGGCGAAGAAAGCGGCCGTCATCTGTATGAATACGACCTCAAGGGCAACTACCTGCGCAAGGTGCATCTGCAGCCCGTGCCGCAGTGGGTGCAGGGCGTGTTCTACTACAACGGCTCCCTGTTCATGACCGCTGACGACGGCACCGCCGACGACAACGAGCCCGACCACCTGTACCGCATCGACATCACCTCGGACAGCAACGCCCATGTGTACATGGAAAAGGTCTTCGACGAAGCCATCAAGCAGGGCGAGATCGAAGGTCTGTGCGTGGATCCCTCCACCGGCGACCTGCTGGTGCACATGAACCGTGGCGCCCGCATCGTGCTGGGCATGGGCAAGGGCTTCTACCCCGGCTACACCGAGGAAGTCCACGAGATCTACCGCTACAGCATGGAAGCCAAGCAGCCCCCGCGCCGCTAGGCATCGTGTCCTACCTGTCTTTCCGGGCCGCCTTCGGGCGGCCCTTTTTCGTGTCCGCCTCCCTTGACGCCGCCTGCCCTGCCCGCTATGCCCATGCCTCAAGCTTTCCGCAGGAGACAGGCATGGACCTTCGCAAAATACTGCTCATTTCCCTGGGGCACCTCAGCTGCGACCTCAACGGCGGCGCGCTGCCCTCGCTGATGCCCTATCTGGCCGCGGCCCACGGCTTCAACTATCAGGCTGCGGGCGCCCTGATGTTCGCCTATTCGGCCACCTCTTCCCTGGTGCAGCCCGTATTCGGCTATCTGGCCGACAAACACGCCCGTTCCTGGTTCGTACCGCTGGCCGTGCTGCTGGCGGGCGGCAGCCTGGGCCTGGTGGGTTTTCTGGACAGTTACTGGGCCATCTTCCTCACCCTCATGCTCTGCGGCGTGGGCGGCGCCCTGTTCCATCCCGAAGGGGCCCGCTATGCCAACCTCGTCTCCGGCAACCGCAAGGGCGCGGGCATGAGCATCTTTTCCGTGGGCGGCAACAGCGGCTTCGTGGTGGGGCCGCTGCTGGTGGCCGGGGCCACCTTCGTGGCGGGCCTGCACGGCACGGCCGTGTTCCTGCTGCTGGCCCTGTGCACGGCCTCGTTCCTCTTTTTCCAGATGCGCGGCTGGCAGCGCCAGATCCCCCAGAGCAATGCCGCCGCAGGACAGGCCGAACCGCGCAACGACTGGCATGCCTTCGGCGTGCTGACCCTGGTCATCGCCTCGCGCTCCATCCTTTTCCTGGGCTTCAATACCTACATCCCCATGTACTGGCATGACGTCTTCGGCCAGAGCAAGGAATTCGGCGCCATGATGCTGGCCTTCTTCTGCGTCTGCGGCGTCAGCAGCAACGTGCTGGGCGGCTTTCTGGCCGACAGGATCGGCTATGCCCGCATCATCCGCCTTTCGTGGTGGCTGGCCCTGCCCGCGGCCCTGGCCTTCGCCTGGGTGGACAGCATGTGGCTGGCGGCCCTGCTGCTGGCCCCGCTGGCCGTGGGCCTGTTCGCGCCCTTCAGCTCCATGGTGGTGCTGGGCCAGAAGCTGCTGGCCCGCAACATGGGCTTCGCCTCGGGCGTGACCCTGGGCCTGCCCATGACCCTGGGCGGCATGGCCATGCCCCTGCTGGGCTGGATCGCGGACAATTTCGGCGGGCTGGGCACGGCCATGGCCTGCCTGGTGCCCGTGGCGGCCCTGGGGGCGCTGGCCTCCCTGCGCCTGCGGGACGACGCCGCCGGGGAGCGTGCCTGATGCCGGTCGCCGGTCTTGCAAGCCCCGTGGGGCCGCTCTGGCTCACGGAAAAGGACGGGCATCTGGTGGCCCTGGACAGGACATGCCCCTCCCCGGCCCACTGCCCGCCCGAGGCCATCTCCCTGCCGGGACAGCCCATGGCGAGCCCCCTGCTGCACGAGGCCCGGGAACAGCTGGCGGCCTACTTTGCGGGCCGCCTGCGCCGCTTCGACCTGCCGCTGGCCCCGCAGGGGACGCCCTTCCAGCAGCGCGTCTGGCGGGCCCTGCAGGACATCCCCTACGGACGGACCTGCTCCTACGCCGAACTGGCCGCGGCCGTGGGCAGCCCGCGTGCCTGCCGTGCCGTGGGCCAGGCCAACGGCCGCAACCCGCTGATGATCGTCATCCCCTGCCACAGGGTCATCGCCGCCGGTGGCGGCCTGGGCGGCTACAGCGGCGGTCTGGACATCAAGCGTTTCCTGCTGCGTCTGGAGGCGGGGCTGCCCCTGCCGGCAGACCGCTGACGCCCCCTGCTCCCTCCCCGGCGGTTGCCTCCTGGCGCGAGTACAGGTATTATGGATAAGTTCGTATCTTTACTGTCGTTTTTGATACAGAACTGCAAAATGACAGTAAAAGTATGACATACTTTGTCATAATACCCTGCCCTTCAGCCCCAGAGTGCGGACCATGAACACGATCCATACCATCTGTATCGTCGATGACGACGAGGAAATCCGCTCCTTGCTTTCCGACTATCTGCGTCGCAACGGCTTTTCCACCTGCACGGCGGGGAACGCGGCGGAGTTCCTCGAGATCCAGCGCCGCGTGCCCTGCAGCCTGATCGTCATGGACATCATGCTTCCCGGCATGAACGGGCTGGAGCTGTTCCGTACCCTGCGCGCCGAATCCACGGTGCCCGTCATCTTCCTCACCGCGCTGGGCGACATCACCGACCGCATCGTGGGCCTAGAGCTGGGCGCCGATGACTACCTGAGCAAGCCTTTCGAGCCCCGCGAGCTGCTGGCCCGCATCCGTACCGTGCTGCGCCGCACCGAAGGCAGCGCCCGCCGCGACCAGCCCGAGACCACGCCCCTGCAGTTCGCAGGCTGGCTGCTGGACCGCAGCGCCCGCCATCTGGTGGCGCCCGACGGGGTGGTGGTCTCCCTGAGCGGCACGGAATACCGCCTGCTGGAGATCTTTTTGCAAAACCCCCAGCGTGTGCTCAGCCGCGACGAGCTGCTGGAACGCACCCAGGGCCGCAACGCCGTGCCCTATGACCGCAGCATCGACGTGCAGATCAGCCGCTTGCGCACCCGCCTGCACGACAACGGCCGCGAGCCCCAGCTCATCAAGACCGTCCGCGGCGACGGCTATGTGCTGGCCACGGACGTGCGCCCGCAGTTCGTGCGTCCGGCCCTGCCCGTGGATGCCCCCATCATGCCCGGGAAGTAGCATGCGCGCCCTCCTTGCCCGTCTGCTGCGCAGCCTGACATCCACCACGCTTTCCGCACAGCTGGCGGGCATGCTCATCGGCGGCATCCTCTGCCTGCATGGCGTGGCCACGTTCACGGTCCAGCTGGTGGAAGAACGGCAGACGGCCCGCTCCGCCCTGCTGGAACAGGCCAACAGCCTGGCCCTCTCCCTCCAGCTCCTGCATTCCGAGCCGTTCGAATACAAGCGCTCCCTGCTGGAACGGCTGGAGCGGCTGGACGTGGTCCACCTGAGCCTGAGCGATGCCCCCAATCCGGTCCGCCAGGCCCAGGACGAACGCGCCCTGTACCTGCGCGACCGCCTGCGCAAGAACCTGAACAGCATCGAGACCGATCTGGACACCCGCGAGATGCTGACCGAGGTCCAGCGCGTGCATGTGGCCGACAGCATGAACCCCACCCTGCGCCGCCATGTGCCCTGGACGCATGTGTACGAAAGCCGGGTGAGCGTGCGCCTGGACGACGGCAAGTGGCTGTGCGTGGTCATCAGCAGCGATGCCTATGATTTCTCCCCCAGCCAGGCCTCCCTGACCATGCTCCTGCTGGAAGCGGGCCTGCTGATCCTGCTCATCCTGGTGGTGGTGCATCGCGTGGTGCGGCCCTTGCGGGTGCTCTCCGGCAAGGCCGAGAGTTTCGGCCGCAACCTCTACACCGCCCCCTTGCCCGAAGACGGGCCCACCGAAGTGCGCGAGGCCGCCCGGGCCTTCAACAAGATGCAGGAGCGCATCCGCGCCGGTGTGGGCCAGCACGAACGCATCCTGGCCGCCGTGGCCCACGACCTGCGTACCCCCCTGACCCGCATCCGCCTGCGCGTGGAGAGCATGGACCCCGCCTCCCCCCTGCGGGCCAAGCTGCTGGGAGACATCGACATCCTGGCCGGTATCATGGCCAATAGTGCCGAGCTCACCCGCGGCAGCGCCCGCGACGAGGTCGCCGCGCGCATGGACATGAACGCCCTGCTGGACAGCCTGGTCTCTGACCGGCAGGACATGGGACAGGACGTCAGCCTCGAAGGCAGCTGCGCCCGCCCCTGGACGGTGCGCCCCAACAGCTTCCGCCGCTGCCTCTCCAACCTGCTGGACAACGCCCTGCGCTATTCCGGCAGTGTCCGCATCCAGCTCCGGGAAAAAGACGATATCCTGCAGATCGACGTGCTGGACGACGGCCCGGGCATCCCCCCCGACATGCTGGAACAGGTCTTCGAGCCCTTCTTCCGCCTGGACGAGGCACGCAGCCCCCACACCGGCGGCAGCGGCCTGGGTCTGAGCATCGCCCGCAGCATGGCCTGCCGCAACGGCGGGGAACTGAGCCTGCACAACCGGCCGGAAGGCGGCCTGTGCGCCCGCTTGTGCCTGTACCGGTCGGCCATGGAGACGGAAACACTGTAGCCAGCGCCCCGCAGGGATGACGGGGAGAGCGCCATGCGGCCACAGCCGGGTCTCCCTTCAGGGAGTCTTCGCCTCCGCGTTCCCGGTGTCTTGCGTCAGGCCGCTTTCCCCCGCCGCTCCCGGGATGCCGCCTCCTGCCGCCGTGGCGATGCCCCTGCATCGTTCCTTCTCCCCACAGGGATGGCCGCACGGCCCGCAGCCGCCCTTTTCTCTCCACTGTGCCGCAGGAAGCAAAGGCTTTGCACCCGGCAGGCATTGCGGTATGCTTTTCTGCCGTCCGGCCCGTCACGCCGGTGCACAAGGAGAAGCCATGAAGAACTTTTTGACCCTGCAATCCGTGGAGACCGTGCTGGGGCATCTGCGCGCCCTGCCCGTCCTGCCCGCGGAGACCGTCCCCCTGACGGATGCCCTGGGCCGCCGCCTGGCGGAAGCCCTGCACGCCCCTGCCGACCTGCCCGGTTTCGACCGTTCCACCGTGGACGGATTCGCCGTGCGCGCCCGTGATGTCTTCGGCGCGCAGGAAGGTTCCCCCGCCCTGCTGGAATGCGTGGGCGACTGCCCCATGGGCGCCGTGCCGGACATCAGCCTCCAGCCCGGCCAGTGCGCGCGCATCCTCACGGGCGGCATGCTGCCCGAGGGCGCGGATTGCGTGGTCATGGTGGAATATTCCCGCCCGGCCGGCGGCAACATGGTGGAGCTCACCCGCACCCAGGCCCCCGGTGACCACGTGGTCATGCGTGACGAGGACGCCGCCGCCGGTGACTGCATCATCCCCGCGGGCCGCAAACTGCGCCCGCAGGAGATCGGTCTGCTGGCCTCCTTCGGACAAAAGGACGTGGCCGTACGCCGTGCGCCCCGGGTGGCCATCATCTCCACCGGTGACGAGGTGGTGCCCATCGGGAGCGAGCCCCGCCCCGGCCAGGTGCGGGACGTCAACTCCTACAGCCTTGCCGCCCTTTGCCGCAGTGCCGGTGCCGAGCCGACGCTGGCCGGTCTGGTGCGCGACGACGCCGAGGCCCTGCGCCGCACGGTGCTGGCCGCGCTGGACGAGGCCGACGTGGTGGTGGTCTCCGGCGGTTCCTCCGCCGGTATGCGCGACCATACCGTGGACGTCTTCACCTCCGTGCCCGGCAGCGAGCTGCTGACCCACGGCGTGGCCATCAGCCCCGGCAAGCCCTTCATCCTGGCCCGCAGCGGCGGCAAATGCCTCATGGGCCTGCCCGGCCATGTGAGCAGCGCCCTGGTCTGCGCCCGCGCCTTCCTCGTGCCCCTGCTGGAACACCTGCAAGGCAGCGCCGGGGACGGGCTCGTCCCCTCCCTCACCGCCCGCCTGACCCGCGCCGTGGCTTCGGCCCAGGGCCGTCGCGACTACATCCGCGTCAAACTGGTGCCCGCCAGCGCCGCGGCCCTCGAGGCTGCCTGGCTGCCCCAGGGACTGGACTGCTCCGATGTGGACTGGCTGGCCCAGCCGCTCATGAAGCCTTCCGGCGTGGTCTCCGGCCTGGTGGAGGCCGACGGCCTCGTCATCTGCGCCGAGAACCGCGAAGGCCTCACCGCCGGGGAACGCGTACGCGTGGAGCTGCTGGCGTAGATCCAGATCTTTTCGGGGGAAGGAACCCCCTTTTACTAGCGCAAAAAGGGGGTTCCTTCCCCCGTGCCCCCATCTTCCCCCCAATGCGCTTTATAAAAGGGACTGACCGCCTGTCGTTTTTGAAATGACGGCCCCGTTCCAAGGCAGGAACGGGAAAAGATGTCATGCCGACACCGGAGAGGATGTAATACCTTCCGGTCATGCGGCGGGAAGCCCTTCCGGCCTCCATTCGAGATATTGGGAGATATTTATGAAACGCGAACGTCATACCTATCTGACTTTGCAGACCGTGGAGGCCGCCCGCCAGGGCTGGCTGGACCGCATCAGCGCCGAGGGCCGCGAGCTGGCCACGGAGCGCGTGCCCCTGTCGGCGGCCCTGCACCGCGTGCTGGCCGAGCCCGTGGCCGCGCGCCGCTCTTCCCCGGCCTTCCACGGCGCGGCCATGGACGGCATCGCCGTCAACGCCGAATCCACCTTCACCGCCTCCACCCGGCGGCCCCTGCGCCTGACCATCGGCACCGACGCGTTCTGGATCAATACCGGCCATCCCCTGCCCGCAGGCACCAATGCCGTGGTCATGGTGGAGAACGTCAACACCGAGCCCGACGGGCAGCATGTGGTCATCGAAAAGGCCGCCTTCCCCTGGCAGCATGTGCGCAAGCTGGGCGAGGACATGGTGGCGTCCGAGATCATCCTGCCGCCCGGCGTCTGCATCGGCCCCTACGAGCTGGGCGCGCTGGCCGCGGGCGGCGTGCTGGAACCGCTGGTGTTCAAAAAGCCCCGCGTGGGCATCATCCCCAGCGGCACCGAGATCGTGCCCCTCACCGAGGCCCGCGAAGAAGACCTGTGCGCGGGCCGCTGCCTGCCGGAGTTCAACTCCTACATCTTTTCGGCCATCGTGCAGGAGGCCGGAGGCGAGGCCTTCACTCTGCCCATCGTGCCTGACGATCCCGAAGCCATCAGCGCGGCCATCGACGCGGCCATCGACCAGGGCGCGGATCTGGTGCTGCTCAACGCCGGCTCCTCGGCGGGCAGCCATGACTATTCCGCCGACGTCATCGCCCACAAGGGCGAGCTGCTGACCCACGGTGTGGCCGTCATGCCCGGCAAGCCCACGGCCCTCGGCATGGTGCGCGGCGTGCCCATCATCGGCTCGCCGGGCTATCCCGTCTCGGCCATCGTGGCCCTGGAAGAGTTCGTCCAGCCCCTGCTGGCCCTGCTCCAGAAGCGCTGCCTGGCCCACCGCGAAACGGTCACGGCCCTGCCCGTCAATCCGCTGCCCTCCCGCCCCGGCATGGAAGAACGCATCCGCGTCAAGCTGGGCCGGGTGGACGACACCTTCTTTGCCGTGCCCCTGCCACGCGGCGCGGGCACCGTCACCAGCCTGAGCCGGGCCGACGGCATCATCAGCGTGGCCCGCGACTGTGAAGGCATCAGCCGTGACGAGCCCGTGCAGGTGCAGCTGCTGCGCCCCCGCCAGCAGGTGGAAGGCACCCTGCTGGCCATCGGCAGCCACGACAACACCCTGGACCTCATCGACAGCTTCCTGCGCCGCGAGCATCCGCGCTTCCGTCTGGCCTCGGCCCATGTGGGCTCGCTGGGCGGCCTCATGGCCCTCAAGCGTCACCAGTGCCATCTGGCGGGCAGCCATCTGCTCAATGATGCCGACGGCGTCTACAACCGTCAGGCCCTGCGCGACAACCTCAAGGGCGAGCCCATGCTGCTGGTGCGTCTGGTGGACCGCGAACAGGGCCTTATCGTGGCCCCCGGCAACCCGCTGGGCATCCATGACATCGCCGACCTTGCCCGCGAGGACGTGCGCTTCATCAACCGCCAGCGCGGCAGCGGCACCCGCGTGCTGCTGGACTACCGCCTGAAGCAGCTGGGCATCCGCCCGCAGCAGCTGGCCGGGTATGAGGACGAGGAATATACGCACATGAACGTGGCCGCCGCCGTGCTTTCCGGCCGCGCCCATACCGGTCTGGCCGTGCGCGCCGCCGCCTGCGCTCTGGGCCTGGACTTCGTGCCCGTGGGCGTGGAGGAATACGATCTGGTCATCCCGCAGCGCTATGCCGAGGACGAACGCATCCTCGCCCTGCTGGATGTCATCCGCTCCGAGGCCTTCCGCAAGGAAGTGGCCGCCCTGGGCGGCTACGGTGTGGAAAAGACCGGTCAGGTCATCTGGGAATACGACGGCCGCTAGGCCGGGATAGTGTTGGGAGCTCTTCGGGGGAGGGGGCTATGGCCACAGCCGGAACAAGCGCCTTTCCCCGTTGCTTCCTTCCTCATGACGCTCATTGGAAAAAGAAGCGCGAGGAAAAGTCCGTACGACACTGGCCGATGGCGCCGCAGTCCGTCCCCTTGGTGACGCAGAGGCCTTACGGCAAGCGGTAGGCTCCTGAGGGGCTCACCGTAAAGATATGTCCCGCAGGAGGCCCGTGGATGCTGACCTTGCTGGCCCTGTACGGCGGGCTGTTCCTCACCGCGCTGGTGGCGGCCACCCTGCTGCCCGCGCAGTCGGAGCTGCTGCTGGGCACCCTGCTGGTGCAGAGCGGGGAACCGGCCTGGGCCCTCATCACCGTGGCCGCCCTGGGCAACAGCGCGGGTTCGGCCGTCAACTGGTGGCTGGGCCGTTATCTCACCCGCTTTCAGAATCGCCGCTGGTTCCCCTTCTCGCCGGAGTCCCTGCGCAAGGCCGAAGGCTGGTACCACCGTTACGGCCGCTGGACCCTGCTGTGCAGCTGGATGCCCGTCATCGGCGATCCCCTGACCCTGGTGGCCGGTACCTTGCGCGAGCCCCTGCCCTCCTTCCTGCTTCTGGTGGTGCTGGCCAAACTGGGCCGCTATCTGGTGGTAGCCGGTGTGGCCCTGGCTCTTTTATGAGGTAGAGTCTGTTATGAAATATGACTTTTCTGATACATTACCAGAAGTCTCTAAACGGATGTCAAAAGTTAAACGTCGCCGTGGCAAATATGAAGTTATCCTTGCCAAAGCACTATGGCACAGTGGATTGCGCTATAAATATAATTATAAGAAGCTTCCAGGATCTCCAGATATTGCTATAACAAGATATAAAATTGCAATATTTATTGATGGGGAATTTTGGCATGGTTATAACTGGGAACAAAAGAAAAAAAATTTAGGACGACATAAAGAATATTGGATTAGAAAAATTGAACGAAATATGGATCGTGATATAAAAAATGATATTTTACTCGTAGATAAGGGGTGGATACCCATCCACTTTTGGGAAAATGAAGTCAAAAAAAATATACAACAGTGTGTCGATAAAATATTTTTAATCTTAGAG
>NZ_JBNPNC010000021.1:0-42654 GCF_050314315.1 Desulfovibrio sp. SGI.102
ACTCAGCGGCAGCTATCACATCAAAATCATTGATAAAACAGCAGTAGGCAGCGTCTGTCTCGTTGCCCCCTCCTATCCTTGGCCATAGCTGCCGTGTCGTAACGGGCACGGCCTGCGGCCGCCTTCGGTCGGTCCCCCTCTCCTTTCCAAAACCTTTTCATCAGGTCCCTGACGGCCTGCCCGACACGCGGGCCTGCTCCCTGATGCCGGTCTCCCGGCTTTTTGGCGGGCTGTTTTTTTACGATGAAGAGGACAGCAGCCGGTACGCAGCGTCTGTCGGGTTGCCGCCTCCGGTCTGTTTCCCCAACGGCTACTTTTGTGTGTCGCTGCATGGCAGACAAAAGCCCTCTTCTGCCAGTCTTCCTTCCATTTTTCTCTTTTGAAGATTCCCCTGAAGCCCCCGCGGTCATCCGTACCCTGTTGCCTGTCGGGCATCTGCCGCACCGGCGGCGCTCTTTCTCCGCCTGCCTCACCCGCTCCTTTCCCAGTCTGGGGAGATGACAGGCCTTGCGTCCGGCGACGGGGACGTGCCATACCGACCTGAGTAAAAGTTTTCGGCGGGGATGGGGGAGCGCGAAGGGGAAGGGGGGCCCTTTTCCAAAAGGGCCCCCCTTCCCCCTCGCCCCTCTTCCACCACCAACCCCACCGAAATCCCATGCATTGTACCTGTCATGTCCTGAGCAGCGCGGCCTTGCCGCTGGCCCGACGCCTGCGGGAAGCCATGGCCGCAGCGCCGTGGCGCGGGCCGTCGGGCGAGACGCTGGCGGAATGCCGCCTGTCCGCGCCGCAACGTTTTGCCCCGGAAGACTGCCTGCCGTTTGCCGGCATCATGGATGCAGCCCGGCAGGCCGCAGAAGTTCCCCAGATCTTTATAGGCGCAACAGGCATCGCCGTGCGGGCTGTGGCGCCCCTGCTGGAACACAAGAGCACGGACGCGCCTGTCCTGGTCATCTCGCCGGACGGCCGTTTCGTCATCAGCCTGCTGGCCGGACACTGGGGCGGCGGCAACAGCCTGTGCCGCCATGTGGCCGCCCTGCTGGATGCCGTGCCTGTCATCACCACGGCCACGGACTGCGGCGAGCGCCCTGCGCTGGACCTTTTCCTCCAGGCAGCGGGCCTGCGCATCCTGGACTGGGACCAGCTGCCTCCGGCCCAGGCCTGCTGGCTGGAAGGGCGGCCCCTGCCCTTGTGGGACCCCTGCGGCGCGGTGACGAACGGAGAAGGGGGAGGATTCCTGCGGCAGGAGCATCTGCCGGAACAGGACGGGCCCGCAGTCTGCGTACACTGGCAACGTCTGCCCGCACGACAAGGCCGCCTGCGGGTGGCCCTGCCCTCGCTGGTACTGGGGCTGGGCTGCCGCAAGGGTATCCCTGCGCCGCTGGTGGCCACAGCCGTGGAAGGTCTGCTGCTGCGCCACGGACTGGAGCCCCAGGCTCTGGCGGCCCTGGCGACCGTGACGGAAAAGGCCCGGGAACCGGCCTTGCAGGAACTGGCCCGGCGTCTGGGCCTGCCCCTGCTGACCTTCGATGCCGCGGAACTGGCCGCCGTCAGCACACCGCACCCGTCCACGGCGGCAGGGGAACGCTTCGCCTGCGCACCCTTCAGTGTCTGTGAGGCGGCCTGCCTGCTGGCGGCCCGGCGGATGGCCGCAACCGGTATGATGAAGGTGGATGGCGGGGGGGCGTCGCCTGTGAGCCGGGCCGAGCTGAAGGACGGCCCGCCGGCGGTAACAGGAAACGGACAGCAAACAGACGGCACGGACGCTCCGGCCGCCCGTCTGCTGGTGGAAAAAACCAAGGTGGCCGGCCAGCTGACCCTGGCCGTGGCCCTGTCGAACAGCATTTTGCGGAGGGATGATGTCTGAGATCGTCATGAACGAAGGGCGGGACGCGGTCCTGCTGGTGGGCGGCGGCAGCCTGTGCGCCGCGGCCGTACCGCTGTTGCAGGCTGCCGGGCTGGTCCCTGCGGGCGTCATCCACGGCCCGCACTGTGACTTCGCGGCAGAGGCGGGCGTGCCCCCGCTGGGCCGGGACGCCGACCTGGCCCGCCTGCGGCCGGACTTCTCCCGGGCCGTGGTCACGGCCCCGCACAAGCAGGCTGCCAAACTGCGCCGTCTGCTGCACGACGCCCTGCGGGAACTGGGCTTCACTCTGGTCAGTGCGGTCCATCCTGATGCCCACAGGGAGCGGGATGTCCTCGTCGGCGCCGGGAACCTCATCTTTGCCGATGCCTCGCTGGCAGCGGGCTGCCGTACCGGCACGGGCTGCGTGCTGCGGGCCGGAGCGCGTCTGGAGGCAGGCTGCCGCCTGGAGGACCATGTCCATCTGGGGGAAGGCGCGCACCTGGGTGAGGGCGTCATCGTGGAAGAAGGGGCCCATCTGGGCCGGGAGGTACGCGTGGATGCGGGCCTGCGGCTGGAAAAAAATATTTTTGTGCCGGACAATGTCCACCTGACGCACCGGACCCTGCCGCTGTTCAGTGCGGGCGGGGAACGGGAAGGCAGCGCGTAATCTTTCGATTTTCAAGAAGAATTTTATAAAATCGCGCTACAACTTCACGGCAGGCGGACGTTTTTCCGGCGTTCCCGCCTGCCCGAAGGCCGTGCGGATTTTCCGCCACCCACGTTGACACATTCTGCAACCCGGCGTATTGATTTATTATCTGTCTGTGACGTCCCGGAGCCGTTCCGCGCGTCCCAAGGTTCGACTAGCCTGTGAGGAGGTTGTCATGAAGTTCGCCCTGTTGTCTGCCGGTGTCCTGGCTCTGGCCCTGTCCGTGCCCGCCATCGCGGCCCAGCCCCCTGTCCCGGCTGACGGTCTCGTCCTGCAAGGTTCCAACCCCAAAAAGCCGGTGACCTTCAACCACTCCACCCACAAAACCGTGGAATGCGTCGTCTGCCACCACCCTGTGGACGGCAAGGAAAGCTATGCCAAGTGCGCCACCGCCGGCTGTCATGACAACCTGAAGGACAAGAAGGGGACCAACAGCCTGTACTATGTGATGCACGCCAAGGAAAAGGCCGATGCCCCCCTGAAGCATCAGAGCTGCCTGTCCTGTCACGTCAAGGTCGTGGCCGAAAAGCCTGACCTGAAGAAGGACCTCACCGGTTGCGCCAAGTCCAAGTGCCATCCGTAGGCCATCATCCATTTTCGCATTGCAAGCCGCGGGAAACCGCGGCTTTTCTTTTTGGCGGTTTGCCTTTTGGAGCATGAGCTGCTATGCAGGGCAAGCCGTTGAGGAACCGGATCACCAACCATCCTGCATGAGAGGCGCCCATGGCCGCATCTGCCGAGCAAAACGAGATCATCGAACTGACGGACCTTATCGAAAAAGGCCCTGACCTGCCGAAAAACAGCCCCAAAACGCCTGAGCCCCTCCCCTTGCCCGACGAGGCCCCGGCTCCTGACGACCTGCTCCTGCTGCCTGTCCAGGATCACGAGCCCGTGCCGTCCCCCGCGCCCGCAGTCGAGGACGTGCCCCCCGCCCGGGACTGGGAGGCCCAGCTGGATGCCTCCGCGGCCGTGATCGGCGATACGGGCCTGCATCTGGCCGCTCTGGCAGCGCAGACCGGCACCGAAAGCCCCCTGCTGCCGGAAAGCCTGGAGCGCATCAGCAGCCTGGAAGAAAGCTGCCGCCAGCTCGACCGTCGCCTGAGCGCCCTGGAAGGCCGGGCCGGGAACGGTCACAGCGACGCCACCCTGCTCATGGAGACCGTGGAGCGTCTCACCCATCTGGAAGAGCAGGTGCAGGCCCTGCCCGCCACGGGAGACACCGCCTCCGGCAGCATGGCCGGAGCGCCCGACAGCGTCCTGCTTATGGAAAGCATGGAGCGCCTTTCCGCGCTGGAGGGCGAACGCCAGGAGATGCTGCAGCGTCTCGACAGTCTGGAGAGCCAGACCGGGGGCAGCCACAGTGACGGCACTCTGCTCATGGAGACCGTGGAACGCCTCACCCATCTGGAAGAACAGGTACAGGCCCTGCAGGACGCTCCGGCCGCTTCCGGAGAGGCCCCGGCCACTGCGGACAGCGAACGCGTGGCCCGTCTTGAGGAAGAGCGGCGGATGCTGGCACAGCGTGTGGAAGCCCTAGAGCACCAGCTTGGCGACCTGATGACGGATTTTGACAAATACGTGGAAAAGGCGGCCGCCGCCGCTGCGGCGCGGATACTGCATGAAGAGATCCGGCGCCTGATGGCGGATCAGGCCTGAGCGGCCTTTTTCCCTGCGCGCACGGCCTTTTCCGCCCCCGCTCCCGCGGGGGCATCGACTTGCCAAGCGCACCGTTAGCGCATATGCTGACGGACGGCCTTTTGCAGGCAGCAGTCCTGTACAGGCCCGAATCAAAAACAAAAGGGGCGGGGGCCGCCGTTTCCGTTCCTTTACCCGTCCGGCGTTTTCCCGTTGTGGGTCAAGGCCATTCCCCAGTGGACGGGTTTTTCATTTTGTATGCCACGAGGCCAGGTATGGACAAAGACAGCAAGGAAGCCCTTCAGGTCGCCAAGGAGCTGACCGCCAAATTCATCGAGACGCGCACGGTTTCGCCGGGCAACTTCGCCGAGGTCTTTCCCGCCGTGTACCGCGTGGTCTGCGAAGCCATCCGCCAGGGCAACGCGCCCAGGGAGGCCGGACGTGACTGATCCCCGCCCCCAGCATGACGCTGCCGTCTCCGGCATGTTCGGCCGCATCGCCGGCTTCTACGACCTGCTCAACCATACGCTGAGCCTGGGCATCGACTATTACTGGCGCCATGTGCTGGCCAAGAACGTGCGCGTGGGCAGCACCAACCGCGTGCTCGACCTGGCCGCAGGTACCCTGGACGTCTCGCTGGCCATCCGCCGCAAATACCCGCATGTGCAGGTGCCCGCCATGGACTTTTGCCCGCCCATGCTCCAGCGCGGCCTGCACAAGCTCAAGGGCGACAACGCCCGGGCCATCATGCCCGTGGCCGCTGACGCCAAAAAGCTGCCCCTGCCCGACGCTTCGGTGGACTGCGTGACCATGGCCTTCGGCATCCGCAACATCAAGCCGCGCTCCGAGGCCTTTGCCGAGATGCTGCGCGTGCTCACCCCCGGCGGCCGCGCCTGCATCCTGGAGTTCGGCTCCGGCAGCGAACGCATCTGGGGCGGTCTGTACAATTTTTATCTGGACAGGATCCTGCCGCGTATCGGCAAGATGGTCTCCCGCGACCCGGGCGCCTATGAGTATCTGGCCGAGACCATCCGCAATTTCCCCACGGCCCCTGCCTTGGAAAAGGAAATGACCGATGCCGGTTTCGCGCGGGCCTGGCATATCAAGCTCACGTCGGGCATCGTCTGCCTGCATGTGGGCGAAAAGGCCCTCTAGCGGGCCAGCGCGCTGCGATAGCGCCGGCTTCCCCGCCGCAGGCGGGACGACCCGGCGCCATCCTCCGGCACAAAAAAACGGCGCCCCAAGGGACGCCGTCATGCATGCGGAAAAAAGCCTCAAGCTCAGGCGCTGCGGGCCAGCCATACAAGAAAGAGGCCCAGAGCCAGCGCCGCCAGCCCGAGGACCCGTATGGAGCTTTTGGGCATCTGCGCGATGAGGATCACTGCCCGTCGCATGGCGTCGGGAGCCAGAGCCCAGACCAGGCCTTCCAGAAGGATGGCCAAACCCAATGCCACAAGAAATGGTTTCCAGTCAAAAGTCATGTCTTTCACATGGCGGAAACAGGCATTTTTGTAAAGGATAAAACGATGGTGGATTTCGCTGCCCTGCAGAATCGTGAACAGACCCTGGCCGTGGTGGGCCTGGGCTATGTGGGCCTGCCCCTGGCCGTGGCTTTTTCCCGCCACATGAACGTGCTCGGTTTCGACATCAACGCCGGACGCATCGAAGAGCTGCGCAAAGGCCATGACCGCACCAACGAAGTGACCGATGAAGCCCTGGCCGCCGCCACGATCGAGTACACCTGCGACCCCGCCGACCTGGCCCGGGCCGCCGTGATCATCGTGGCCGTGCCCACCCCCATCGACGAACACCGCTCCCCCGACCTCACCCCCGTGGTGGGCGCCAGCCACACCGTGGGCCGCCACATGCCCAAGGGCTGCGTGGTGGTCTATGAATCTACGGTCTACCCCGGCCTCACCGAAGAGATCTGCGTGCCCATCCTGGAGCAGGAATCCGGCCTGACCTACGGCACGGATTTCACCGTGGGCTACTCGCCGGAGCGCATCAATCCCGGTGACAAGGTCCACACCCTGGAGACCATCAAAAAGATCGTCTCCGGTTCCGACCAGGCCACGGCCGACCTGCTGGCCCAGGTCTACGGCTCCGTGGTCAAGGCGGGCATCCACCGCGCTTCCAGCATCAAGGTGGCCGAGGCCGCCAAGGTCATCGAGAACACCCAGCGCGACCTGAACATCGCGCTCATGAACGAGCTGGCCATCATCTTCGAGCGCCTGGGCATCGACACCCTCGAAGTGCTGGAAGCCGCCGGTACCAAATGGAATTTCCTGCCCTTCCGTCCCGGTCTGGTGGGCGGCCACTGCATCGGCGTGGACCCCTACTACCTGACCTTCAAGGCCGAGGAGATGGGCTTCCACCCCGAAGTCATCCTGGCCGGTCGCCGCACCAACGACAACATGGGCAAATATGTGGCCGAATGCCTGGTCAAGCGCCTGATCAAGAACGGCAACGTGGTCAGCGGCGCGCGCGTGGGCATCCTGGGCTTCACCTTCAAGGAGAACGTGCCCGACCTGCGCAACACCCGCGTGGTGGACGTGATCCGCGAACTCAAGGAATATAATGTGGTCCCGCTGGTGCATGACGCCGAGGCCGACCCGGCCGAAGCCATGCGCGAATACGGGCAGGAGCTGGTGGATCTGGATCAGCTGCGCGACCTGGATGCCGTGCTGCTGGCCGTGAGCCACAAGGCCTACGCCGCCCTGACGCCCGAAGACATCAAGGCCCGCTGCAAGGACGGCAACAAGGCCGTGCTCATGGACGTGAAGGGCTTCTTCGACCCGCAGGCCATGCGCGCCGCGGGCATCGACTACTGGAGACTGTAAGCGCCGTGCTGCTGGTCTGTGCCGCCACCGCCCGCGAACTGCTGTCCGCCCTGCCGGAACAGGCCCTGGGGCCCGCTCCCGGAGCGGCATGCGGCCCGGCGGCGCAGACCGGCCTGCCGGAGCAGGAATTGCTGCCCCTGCACCTGGGCCTGCCGGCCCTGGCCTGCATCACCGGCGTGGGGCCCGTCAACGCCGCCCTCGGCATGGGGCTGGCATTGGCTGGGGCCCGACAGGCCGGACATGCGGTCTCGCTGGTGCTCAACGTGGGCGTGGCCGGCAGCATGGACCTGCAACGGGCGCCCCTCCGTTCGCTCTGGCGGGTGGAGGAAGAGATCTGGCCGGAATACGGCCTGCACGACGGGACGGCTGTGGACGGCCCGTCGTTCGGTTTTCCCCAGTGGGAAGGGCCGCACGGGCCGGTCTTCGACCGTCTGCCCCTGGCCGCTCCCGCGCAGCTGCCCGCCTGCCTGCACGGGCTGTGCTCCCTGCCCGCGGCCACGTCCCTGAGCGTGGCGGGCGTCAGCGCTTCCCGGCAGCGTGTGGGACAGCTCCGGCAGGCCCATCCCGGGGCCCTGCTGGAAAATATGGAAGGTTTTGCCGTGGCGCTGGCCTGCGCCCGCCAGGGCATCGCCTGTGTGGAGGTACGCAGCGTTTCCAACCGGGTGGGGCCGCGCGCACCGCATGAAACGGATTTTCCGGGAGCCATGCGCCGTCTGGCGGATATCTGGCGCCCCGCACCATAAACCGAGATGTCGCTATGCTGCTTCTGAAAGCCCGTCTGGCACTGGAACTGCCCCCCATCAACAAGGCTCTTTCCCGGGCCGCCGAGGGCCTGCCCCATCCCGTGCGCCCCATCGCCCGCCACATTTTCGAAGCGGGCGGCAAACGCCTGCGCCCCCTGCTGACCATCCTCATGGCCCGCCTGCTGGGCTATGACAAAAAAGACATCTACGATCTGGCCGTCACCATGGAGATGCTCCATGCCGCCACGCTGCTGCATGACGACGTGCTGGACAATGCCGATACCCGTCGCGGCAAACCCGCCGCGCACACCATTTTCAGCGCCACCAGCACCATCCTGGCCGGCGATGCCATGCTGGCCCATGCCAATGCCCTGGTGGCCCAGTGCGGCGACCCGCGCCTGTGCCTCTGCTTCTCCGAGGCCACCAGCCGCACCGCCGCCGGCGAGATCCTGGAGATCGCGGCCCAGCATCAGGTGGAGACCACCGCCGAGGAATACGAGGAGATCATCCGCGGCAAGACGGCCTGGCTGATCCGGGCCTCGTGCCAGCTGGGCGCCCTGCGCGCCGGTGCCGACGATGCCCTGGTGGAAGCCGCCGCCGCGTATGGCAAGAACATCGGCATGGCCTTCCAGATCGTGGACGACGCCCTGGACTTCGCCCCCCAGAGCGTCACGGGCAAACCTTCGGGCGGCGACGTGCGCGAGGGCAAACTGACCCCGCCCCTGCGCATGTACCGCGACAGCCTGGACGATGCCGCCCGCGCGGCCTTCGACCAGGCCTTCAATGACGCTTCCTTCACCGACAGCGACGCCGAGCGCATCGCTGACAGCATCCGTGCGGCCGGTTTCGACCAGGCCACGCGCATGGCTGCCGAAGGCTATCTGGACAAGGCCCGCGCGGCCCTGGCCACCCTGCCCTCGGGACCGGAACAGGACATCCTGCAACAAATGGCCGACTACGTTCGCGACCGCAAAAAATAATCGCCTTATTACGGAGAACCGGCGGGATTCCCGCCGCCAAAGCGAGGACCGTATGCTCTATCGTGTGGAAACCGGGCTTCATGCCAACATTACCGATACTCAGGGCCGCAAGACGGCGCTGCATCTGCTCAAGGCGCTGCAGATCCCCGTTGCCGCCATCCGTCAGATCAAAGTCTACACCGTGGACGGTCTGGATGCCGCCCAGGTGAACCGTCTGGTGGACGAAGGCATCTGGCACGACCCCATCCTGCAGCAGGCCTCGCTGGAGCCGCTGCCCTTCGTGGAACCCGCCCCCCACTGGATCGTGGAAGTGGGCTACCGCCCCGGCGTCACCGACAACGAAGGCCGCACCGCCCGTGACACCGCCGCCATGGTGCTGGGCATCGCCCGTGACAGCCTGCGCGTCTACACCTCGGTGCAGTACCGCATCACCTGCACGCCCGACCGCATGCTCGGCCGTGAAGAGGTGGAGGCCCTGGCCCGCGACCTGCTCTGCAACACCCTGATCCAGCGCTTCCGCGTCAAGAACGCCGAAGAATGGCAGGCCCAGCCCGGCTTCGAAGCCCAGGCCGCCAAGGTCACCGGCGAAGCCAACGACACCGTGGACGTGGTGCCCCTGTCCAGCATGGACGACGAGGCCCTGCAGAAAGCCAGCCGCGACAACACCTGGGCCCTGACCCTGCGCGAGCTGCACTGCATCCGCGACCAGTTCGCCACCCCTGACGAACAGGCCCGCCGCAAGGCCGCCGGTCTGCCCGCCGACCCCACCGACGTGGAAATGGAGGTGCTGGCCCAGACCTGGTCCGAACACTGCAAGCACAAGATCTTCGCCTCCCGCATCCATTACGAGAACAAGGAGACCGGCCAGCGCGAAGAGGTCAACAACCTGTACAAGGCCTGCATCCGTGACGCCACGGCCGCCATCCGCAAGCGCCTGGGCGACGACGACTACTGCAAGTCCGTGTTCAAGGACAACGCCGGCGTCATCGCCTTCATCAACGGCTACGACGCCTGCATCAAGGTGGAGACCCACAACAGCCCCTCCGCCCTGGACCCCTACGGCGGCGCCCTCACCGGTATCGTGGGCGTCAACCGTGACCCCATGGGCACCGGCATGGGCGCGGAACTGGTCTGCAACACCGACGTGTTCTGCTTCGCCTCCCCCTTCTATGACAAGGAACTGCCCCCGCGCCTGCTGCATCCCCGCCGCGTGCTGGAAGGCGTGCGTGAAGGCGTGGAACACGGCGGCAACAAGTCCGGCATCCCCACCGTCAACGGCTCCCTGGTCTTCGATGAACGCTACCTGGGCAAGCCCCTGGTCTACTGCGGCACCGTGGGTGTGATCCCCACCGACGTCAACGGCCGCAAGGGCTGGGAAAAGAAGGCCGAAGTGGGCGACATCATCGTCATGACCGGCGGCCGCATCGGCAAGGACGGCATCCACGGCGCCACCTTCTCCTCCGAGGAACTGCACGAAGGTTCCCCGGCCACGGCCGTGCAGATCGGCGACCCCATCACCCAGCGCAAGATGTACGACTTCATCATGCGCGCCCGTGACCTGGGCCTGTACAACGCCATCACCGACAACGGCGCCGGCGGCCTTTCCTCCTCCGTGGGCGAAATGGCCGAAGACACCGGCGGCTGCGTGCTGGACATCGCCAAGGCCCCCCTCAAGTACGACGGCCTGCGCCCCTGGGAGATCCTGCTCTCCGAGGCCCAGGAACGCATGACCCTGGCCGTGCCGCCCGCCAAGCTGGACGAGTTCATGGAACTGGCCGCCCGCATGGACGTGGAAGCCACCGCCCTGGGCCACTACACCGACAGCGGCTTCTTCGACGTGCGCTACAACGACCGTCCCGTGGCCTCCCTGCCCATGGAATTCATGCATGACGGCGTGCCCCAGCTGGAACTGGAAGCCGTGTGGGAAGCCCCCAAGGTGGAAGACATCCGCGTGGACATGCCCGACAGCGAACAGGGCGCCTTCCTGCGCCGCATGCTGAACCGCCTGAACATCTGCTCCAAGGAATACATCATCCGCCAGTACGACCACGAAGTGCGCGGCGGCAGCGCCATCAAGCCCCTGTGCGGCGTCAAGAACGATGGTCCTTCCGACGCCGGCGTCATCCGTCCGCTGCTGGAATCCGATGCCGGTCTGGTCATCTCCCACGGTATCTGCCCCAAGTTCAGCGACTACGACACCTACTGGATGATGGCCAACGCCATGGACGAAGCCATCCGTAACGCCGTGGCCGTGGGCGGCAACCCCGATGCCCTGGCCGGTGTGGACAACTTCTGCTGGTGCGACCCCGTCCAGAGCGAGAAGACCCCCGACGGCCGCTACAAGCTGGCCCAGCTGGTGCGCGCCTGCAAGGCCCTGCAGCAGTTCTCCCTGGCTTTCGGCGTGCCCTGCATCTCCGGCAAGGACTCCATGAAGAACGACTACACCGGCGGCGGCGAAAAGATCTCCATCCCGCCCACGGTGCTGTTCTCGGTGATGGGCGTCATCAACAACGTCATCGCCACCCAGACCTCGGACTTCAAGGCCGCCGGTCACCACATCTACATGCTGGGCGGTACCTGGCGTGAAATGGCCGGCAGCGAAGCCTGCTCCGAACTGGGCCTCACCGGCGGCCGCGTGCCCAATGTGGACGCCTCCACCGCCATGCCGCGCTACCGCGCCGTGCACGGCCTCATGGGCCAGCGCGCCCTGTCCGCCTGCCATGACTGCTCCGATGGCGGTCTGGCCGTGGCCCTGGCCGAAATGTGCATCGGCGGCCGCCTGGGCGCCAACATCGACCTGGACGCCGTGCCCGCCATGGAAGACATGACCCTGACCGAACTGCTGTACAGCGAATCGGCCAGCCGCCTCATCGTCAGCGTGCGCCCCGACCTGGCCATGATCCTCGACATGCTGGGCAGCTGGCAGATCTGCCGCCGCATCGGTACCGTCACCGACGACAACACCCTGACCATGACCCGTGGCGGCGTCACCGTCCTGCAGGAAAGCGTGGACGACCTGACCACCGCCTTCAAGCGTACCCTGGACTGGTAAGTCCCGGCCCTGCCGCGAACATCAGGGGCGCCCCGCAAGGGGCGCCCTTTTTTGTTGCCCGCACCGCTGCTGCGGTCCTGTCGGCGACCCGTCGGCAACCAGCCTTCCACGGCAGTTTCCCTGACGCCGCTCTGTGGTGGTCATGATATCGAAGGCCCCGAAAAGCCCCTCCCGAAGGCCGGATCCGCTCCGGCCCGGACAGTCCTTCTGTCCTCTCCTCCCACCTCTCGCATGCGTGTTCCCAAAAGCGGAATATGCAATTCAGGCCCCCCTGACAGCCCGTGCAGGGGCCTCTTGCCCCCTTTCACAATATACAGAAGAATTGCAGAAACTTTTAACTTTATATCAACTTTATATCTGCAAAAACTAACTTTATATATCAAAAAATAACAGTCGATATAAAGTTACAGGCTAACTGCATATCAACTGTTAATTACTCATCTTGGACAGGAAATTTTCCAGACTTTCTCTTGCAAAATTTACCTGGTTTGACACAGAGCTTTTTTTCAGGCATCATACCTCAATCTTTTTGTTTGGCGTTTCAGGCAAGCCCCGTTGTGCAGCCTTGACGGGGTGGGTCGTCCGACGACCTGCGCCGCGTGGGCAACCACGCCGCGTACCTGCTTCAACCAAGGAGTTTCTATGACCTCACATTCTTCCATGGGGATGCCGGCGCTGCTGCTGGCCTGTCTGCTGCTGGCCTCCCCCATGTCCGCCGCCTATGCCGGCGATGCAAAGACTGCTTCCTCCAGCCGTGATGTCTGGCTCAAACGTGCCCAGAGCAACGCCGATGCCTTCATGACCGGCATGGCCTCCTGGTACGGGGCCGACTTCCACAACAAGAAGACCGCCAGCGGTGAAGGCTATGACATGTACACCTTCACGGCTGCCCACCGCACCCTGCCCATCGGCACCGTGGTGCGCGTCACCGACAAGAGCAACGGCAAGAGCGTCATGGTCTGCGTGACCGACCGCGGCCCCTATGTGCGTGGCCGCATCATCGACCTTTCCTATGCTGCCGCCCAGCAGATCAACATGAACGACCGCGGCGTGGGCAAGGTCGATCTGGAAGTGGTCAGCGACCCCAGCGGCACCCCCCTGCAGAACGGACAGGCCTATTTCGTGCGTTACAAGGATGACCAGGTGGGCCCCTTCTTCGCCTTTGCCGACGCGGCCGCCATGCATGAAGCGCTGCGCCAGGGCCACCCCGAGGCCGAGGTCGTGCTGGACGATGCCGGCAACTAGCGCTCTGCCGCTCCCTTTTTTCCGGGCGCCCCGAGCGCCCTTTTTTTTGGCCTTCGATCAGCCCCAACCCCTTGTATTCCCGTTTTCTTTGGGGCAATGTCGGAAATCGTGAGTCATTTGGAAAACCGCAAATCCCTCGTCATGGAGAGCTGTCATGGGTTTTGTGCTTGCCCTTATTTCCTCCGCCGCTTTCGGTCTCATCCCGCTGTTCAGTCTGCCCCTGCTGCATAGCGGCCTGTCCGCGGACTGTGTCCTTTTTTACCGCTTCCTCTTCGCCTCCATAAGCCTGGGCCTCATCCTCGTCCTGCGCCAGGAACGTTTTGCCGCGCCCGCGCGCGACCTCGGCCTGCTGGCCCTGTTCAGCGTGCTCTACGCCCTGGCCGCCCTGCTCATGATCTGGGGCCTGCTCTACCTGTCGGGCGGCGTCACGGCCACCCTGCAATTCCTGTATCCGCTGATGGTCATGCTCATCATGACCATCTTCTTCCATGAAAAATTTTCCATCATCACGGCCAGTTCCGTGCTGCTGGCCATCCTTGGCGTGGCCCTGCTGGGCAGCGGCGGCGGTGATGACGGCGGCAGCCTTGACCCGCTGGGCGTAGGCCTGCTGCTGGCGTCGGCCCTGTGCAACGCTCTCTACATCTCGGGCCTGCATGTGGCCCGCATCCACAGCATCTCGGGCCTGAGCATCACCTTCTGGGTGCTGTTCTTCGGTACCGGCGTGTCCCTCGTCAATGCCCTGATCTCCGGGACCTTCGAGATCATCGGTACCTGGGAACAGCTGGCCCTGAGCCTGCTGCTGGCCATCATCACCGCGGTCATCTCCAACCTGACCCTGATCCTGGCCATCCAGCGCATCGGTTCCACCCTGGCCTCCATCCTGGGCGTGGGCGAACCGCTCACCGCCGTCACCGTGGGCATCCTCGTCTTCGACGAGCCCGCCACCTTCGCCGTCTTCAGCGGCGTGGCCGTCATCTGCGCCGCCGTGGTTCTGGTCATGACCGGGCCGCAGATCCAGGCCTGGCTGCAGAAAAGAAAGCATGGGGAGTAGATACGAGGGGGAGAAGGCCATCTCTTTGGACACCTCTCCCCCTCGAACTCCCCTTCTCCCTGCCCAAACGTTTTTTCAGGGTCAGTGGCGGTCCTCATGGCACGCAAGCCCGTCTCCTGCCGACCGTCTCCGACGGCTCTTCCCGTCGGCCTGCACACCCCCGATCTTTCCCCGCAATCCCCATCCCGGGGCATGGCGTGCCGTATGCGCCTAGCTCACGGACGCACGACGCCTACGGCTGCTCCTGGGCCCCTTCTCGTGCCGCTTCCCTTCCTGCCGTGGCCAGAGGCCTGTTTCCTGCCATCGCCCCTTTCCCGTCCCCCTCCCTTCCCGCCATCGGCCACTGTCGTGACCAAAGGCCTGGCCTTCCCTTTTGAGGACCGCAGCAGCAACGCCTTTCCCCTTCCCCCAAAAACAAAAAGCGGAGCCGCCCCGCAGGACAGCTCCGCTCCATTCCGGAAAAACAGAACCAGAGACTACAGGCGTTCGGCCACCAGACGGCCCATCTCGGCGCAGCCCACCAGGGTGCAGCCGTCTTCCATGATGTCGCCGGTACGGAAACCGTCACGCAGGGTCTGGCGCACGGCATTCTCCACGGCGTCGGCTTCTTCGGACAGGCCGAAGGCCAGACGCAGCATCATGCCGGCGGACAGGATGGTGGCCAGAGGATTGGCCTTGTCCTGACCGGCGATGTCGGGCGCGGAACCGTGGATGGGCTCGAACAGGGCCGGGGCCTGGGCGCCCATGGAGGCGGAAGGCAGCATGCCCAGCGAACCGGTGATGACGGAGGCCTCGTCGGAGAGGATGTCACCAAAGATGTTGCCGGTGAGGATGACGTCGAACTGCGAAGGATCGCGCACCAGCTGCATGGCGGCGTTGTCCACGTACATATGGCTCAGTTCCACGTCGGGGTAGTCGGCGTGCACTTCCTGCACCACGGCCTTCCAGAGGCGGGAGGTCTCCAGCACGTTGCTCTTTTCCACGGAGCAGACCTTCTTGCGACGCTGGCGGGCGGTCTCGAAGGCCACCTTGGCGATGCGGCGGATCTCGTTCTCGTCGTAGATCATGGTGTTGTAGCCCACGCGCAGGCCGTTACGTTCTTCGATGGCGCGGGGCTCGCCGAAGTAGATGTCACCGGTCAGCTCGCGCACCACGATGAGGTCCAGACCGCGGGCCGCGATGTCGGAACGCAGCAGGCAGGCGCCGGCCAGTTCGGGCAGCAGCAGGGCGGGACGCAGGTTGGCGAACAGGCCCAGGGCCTTGCGGATGCCCAGCAGGCCCTTTTCAGGACGGCGGGCAGGCTCGATATTGTCCCACTTGGGGCCGCCCACGGCGCCCAGATACACGGCGTCGGCCTTCTGGCAGGCTTCCACCGTGGCGGCGGGCAGGGGCTCGCCGGTGGCGTCGATGGCCGCGCCGCCGATGAGGGCGGGCACGAAGTCGAATTCATGGCCGAACTTTTTGGCCACAGCTTCCAGGACGGCCACGCCCTGGGCCACGATCTCGGGACCGATGCCGTCACCCGGCAACAGACAAATGGTCTTTTTCATCTTGATATCCTCATGCAGCGCCGCAGCACTGCGCTTGTGTGCAAAAACTGTCCTTGCTCACCAGAAAGCCGCGAAGGGCACGCCTTCCGCAGCCTCCGCTCTTGCCCTGCCTCCACGGCACGCTCTCCCCAAACCACCGGGGGACAGATATTCAGGGCACGATCACCGTCCTGCCCTGCCCCGTTATCGACCGGAACAAAAGTTTTCGGGAGGAGAGGGGGAGGTTGAGGGGGAGAGGGGCCCCTTTTCCAAAAGGGGCCCCTCTCCCCCTCAGCCAGCAGCTGTCCGCCTAGCCCTTGGCGGCCAGACGTTCCTTCACATAGTTGACCAGGCCGCCCTTGGCCAGGATGGCGGCCATGGAGGCCGGCAGGGGCGGGCACTGGATCTCGGCGCCGTTGGTCAGGTCGCGGATGACGCCGGTGGCGGCATCCACTTCCAGCTCGTCGCCGTCATTGATCTTGTCCACGTCGTCGCCCACTTCCATGAGCAGCAGGCCCATGTTGAAGGCGTTGCGGTAGAAGATGCGGGCAAAGCTGTGGCCGATGACCACGGGCATGCCCGCGCCCAAGATGGCGATGGGGGCGTGCTCGCGGGAGGAGCCGCAGCCGAAGTTGCGGCCGGCCACCATGATGTCGCCGGGCTTCACGCGCTTGACCCAGTCAGGTTCCAGACCGGCCATGCAGTTGGCGCCCAGTTCCTTGGCGTCAGAGGTCACCAGGAAGCGGGCCGGGATGATGGCGTCGGTATCGATATGTTCGCCCACCTTGTGGGCCGTACCTTTGTAATTCATGACGTGATCCTTTCTGAAAAAACGGCTTAGAGCTGGTCAGGGCCGGCGATGCAGCCCGCCACGGCACTGGCGGCCGCCACCACGGGGCTGGACAGGTAGACTTCGGAATCCAGGCTGCCCATACGGCCGCGGAAGTTGCGGTTGGTGGTGGCCACGGCGCGTTCGCCGTCGCCCAGGATGCCCATGTGGCCGCCCAGGCAGGGACCGCAGGTGCAGGGGCCCACGATGCAGCCGGCATCCATGAAGACTTCCATCAGGCCTTCCTTGAGGCACTGCTTCCACACGGCGGGGGTGGAGGGCAGGATGATGCAGCGCACGCCCTTGGCCACCTTGCGGCCGCGCAGAATCTCGGCGGCATCGCGCATGTCGCTGATGCGGCCGTTGGTGCAGGAGCCCACCACCACCTGCTGCACGGACAGGTCCTTGAGCTCGGAAACGTTCTTCACGTTGGAGGGCAGGTGCGGACAGGCCACCACGGGTTCCTGGCCGGTCACGTCGATGTCCACCACGCGCTCGTACACGGCGCCTTCGTCAGCGGCCAGACTCATGGTCACGCCGGGACGGCCGTGCTCGGCGCAGTACTGGCGGGTGAGCTCGTCCACGGCGAACAGGCCCACCTTGCCGCCGGCTTCGATGGCCATGTTGGCCATGGTCAGACGGCCTTCCACAGGCAGGGCATCGATGACGGAACCACCGAATTCCAGGGCCTTGTACAGGGCACCGTCCACGCCGATGGTCTTGATGAGCAGCAGCATCAGGTCCTTGCCGCGCAGCCACTTGGGCATCTGGCCGTTGATGTTCACGCGGATGGTCGGGGGCACCTTGATCCAGGTCTCGCCCAAGGCCATGCCGGCGGCGATGTCGGTGGAGCCCATGCCCGTGGCGAAGGCGCCGATGCCGCCGTAGGTGCAGGTGTGGCTGTCCGCGCCGATGACCACGTCACCGGGGCCCACCAGGCCGCGTTCGGGCAGCAGGGTGTGTTCCACGCCGCAGTCGCCGCCTTCGTAGTAGTGGGTGATGCCCTGCTCCTGGGCGAACTGGCGGCTGATCATCACCTGGTTGGCCGAGGCGATGTCCTTCTGGGGCGTGAAGTGGTCCATGACCAGGGCGATCTTGTCCTTATCGAACACACGGCTGGCGCCCATGCCCTTGAAGGATTTGATGGCCAGGGGGCCGGTGATGTCATTGGCCAGCACCAGGGACAGGCGGCACTGGACGATCTGTCCGTCGCGCTCGATGACGTCGTCGGTGTGGGCTTGCAGGATCTTTTGCGCAAGCGTCTGAGGCATGATGGTTCTCCTTGATACGGAATGCGATTGCGGGGGGAAGGAACCCCCTTTGACTAGCGCCCCAAGGGGGTTCCTTCCCCCCGGGCCCCCCATCCTCCCCCAAATGCGCTTTATTCAGGAGGATGACAGACGGGGCGATGCGCCAGCTTTTCCCTGCTGAAGGTCTCCCGGCACCACCCCGGAAAGATCCGGGAGGTGGGCAGAGCTCCCACAGGGGCGGTCATAAAATATGCAGGGCTCTCCTGCTGGCTGCCTTTTCCTCTCCCCGGCGGGTCATTCCCGGACAGGGACACAGGGCGTACCCACGGGGCCTTGTGGCCCAAGAGCCACCTAGCCCCAACTAAAGCGCGCTGGGGAGAGGGAGGGGAGTTTGAGGGGAGGGGGCACCCCTCCCCTCAGGAACACTCGCTAGCTGTGCTGGCAGTGCAGACGCTCGCCTTCCTTTTCCTTCTTGGCCAGATGGTTGAGGGCGTTCACATAGGCACGCGCCGTGGCCACCAGGATGTCGGGATGGGCGCCGCGACCCACAGCCGAGAACTCGCCTTCGCGCAGGCGCACGGTCACTTCGCCCAGGGCGTCGGTGCCGCCGGTGACGGCGTTGACCGCATACTGCTCAAGCTGAGGTTCACGGCCCAGCATGTCGTTGATGACATTGAAGATGGCGTCCACGGGGCCCACGCCGAAACCGGCGCCGCTCTTTTCCATGCCGTCCACGTCCATGAGCACGGCCGCCGTGGGCGGCACGCCGCCGGCGTCGGAGCTCTGCACGCTCACATGGCGCAGGCGGTACAGGTCGGGCATGCGGTAGACTTCTTCCTGCACCAGGGCCATGAGGTCATCGTCGTGCAGGGTCTTCTTGCGGTCGGCCAGGGCCTTGACGGCCTCGAAGACGATCTGCAGCTGGTCGTCATCCAGGCTGTAGCCCAGGCTCTCGAACTTGTTGCGCACGGCATTGCGGCCGGAATGCTTGCCGATGACGAGGTTGCTCTCGTTGCGGCCCACGGACTGCGGGGTCATGATCTCGTAGGTCTCGCGGTTCTTGAGCATGCCGTCCTGATGGATGCCGGACTCATGGGCAAAGGCGTTGGCGCCCACGATGGCCTTGTTGTTGGGGATGGGCTGACCGATGGTCATGGAGAGCAGGCGGCAGGAAGGATAGAGCTGCTCGGTGACGATGCCGTGCTCCAGACCGTAGTAGTCCTTGCGCACGCGCAGGGCCATGGCCAGCTCTTCGAGGGCGGCGTTGCCCGCGCGCTCGCCGATGCCGCTGATGGTCACCTCGGCCTGACGGGCACCCACGCTGAGGGCGGCCAGGGTGTTGGCCACGGCCAGGCCCAGGTCGTTGTGGCAGTGCACGCTGAAGATGGCCTTGTCGCTGTTGGGCGTGTTCTCGATGACGTAGCGGATGAGGTCGGCGAATTCCTGCGGCTGGGCATAGCCCACGGTGTCGGGCAGGTTGATGGTGGTGGCGCCGGCCTTGATGGCGGTCTCCACCACGCGGCAGAGGAAGTCACGTTCGGAACGGGAGGCGTCCTCGGCGGAGAACTCCACGTTGTCGGTGTACCCGGCGCAGCGGCGCACCCCGGCTTCGATCATCTGCAGCACCACTTCGGGGTCCTTGCGCAGCTTGTACTTCATGTGCAGGGGCGAAGTGGAAAGGAAGGTATGGATGCGGGGATTCTTGGCGTCCTTCACGGCCTCCCAGCAGCGGTCGATGTCGCTGTCCATGCAGCGGCACAGACCGGCCACCTGGATGGATTTCGCCTGCCGGGCGATACGCTGCACGGACTCGAAATCCCCCTGGCTGGAGGCGGGGAAACCGGCTTCCATAATGTCCACGCCCAGCACTTCGAGCTGGTGGGCAATACGGAGCTTTTCCTGAAGGTTCATGGTCGCGCCCGGCGACTGTTCGCCGTCACGCAGGGTGGTGTCGAAAAAGAACACGCGGTTGGACATGGATCTGACTCCTCTGATCGGACACCCGCGAAGGGTGCTTGTTTGTTATGCTACTGCATAACGGCCGCCCTGCCGGCGGCGATCAGAAGGTTCTCGATCCGCCCCCGCGGGGCGACAAACCGTTACGCAGCTTTCTCCTCGTCCTGCAGATTCAGGGCGCGTAGTAGCTGACGGTTACGACGGGGCAGAATGACAAAAGAGTAGTAGAGGCCGCCACAGATGTAGACGGCGCAGAGCAGGAAGCCGAACAGGCGCGGCTGGGCGTAGACCAGGCCAAAGATGACCATGACGGCCAGCAGATAGCGCACCGGATGGGCACGCAGGAAATCATACTCCTTGAAGGAGAAGTAGCGCACGCGGCTCACCATGAGCACGCCCAGGCCCAGCGCGATGACGATGCTGACATAGGGCAGGGCGGGCAGGAAGAACTCCGGCAGGATACCGGCGAAATACAGGAACGCCACCACCGTACAGCCCGCGGCGGGGATGGGCAGGCCGATGAAGAAGCGCTTGCCGGTCACGGCCGTGCTGATGTTGAAGCGGGCCAGACGCAGGGCACCGCAGGCGGCAAAGAGGAAGGCCACCACCACGCCGAAGCGGCCCAGGCTCTCCAACTGCCACTGCCAGAGCAGGAAGGCCGGAGCAAGACCGAAGGCGATGAGGTCGGCCAGGGAGTCATACTGGACACCGAATTCGCTGGCCGTATGGGTCAGGCGAGCCACCTTGCCGTCCATGCCGTCCAGCAGAGCGGACAGCACGATGGCCAGACCCGCTTCTTCAAAACGGGACTGCACAGCCCAGACCATGGACAAAAAGCCCATGAACATGCTCAACGACGTGATGAGGTTGGGCAGGAGGTAGATGCTCTTGTGTACGGGCAGTTTTTTTTCTTGCGGCTGAGTGTCCACAACCATGCTCCACTTGACTCGAAATCAGTTTCTGGTGGCAAGCGTGCTCTGGCCTGCAAAGACCTGCTCGCCGATGTTCACAGAGGGAACATAGCCTTCGGGCAGGTAAAGGTCAACACGCGAACCGAAGCGGATCATGCCGTAGCGCTGGCCGCGCTCCAGGGCATCGCCTTCGGACACGCGGCAGACGATGCGGCGGGCGATGAGCCCGGCGATCTGCACCATGGTCCAGGCGGCGCCGTCTTCGCCGCGCAGCAGGTAGCCGCAGCGTTCGTTGTCGGTGGCGGCCTTGTCGTAGGCGGCGTTGACGAACTTGCCCGGCCAGTAGCGGATCTGCTCCACCACGCCGGTCACGGGCGAGCGGTTCACATGCACGCTGAACACGTTCATGAAGATGCTGATGCAGGTGCGTTCGTCACCGGTCAGGGGATCGGGCTTGCGCTCGATGCGGATGACGCGGCCATCGGCAGGGCTGACGGCCAGGCCGGGCGCGGTGGGCACCACACGTTCGGGGTCACGGAAAAAGTGGAAGGCGAACCAGCACAGGGCCAGAGCCAGGACAGCGGGGACCGGCCAGCCGAGGCAGGCAAAAACAAGGGCCGTCAGGGCCGTGATGCCGATGGTGGGCCAGCCTTCGGGGGTGATGCCGCAAGAAGCAGGGCGCATGCATTATCTCCTGATGGGATGGAAAACTGAGCTATAGCCTGTCGCCCGCCGCAAGGCAAGCGGACTTTTTCACGAGCTCTCCGGCAAGGTGGACCCTGTTGCGGCCCTGTTCCTTGGCGCTGTACAGGGCGCTGTCGGCGGTCTCCAGGAGCCGGGGCAGGGTCTCGGGCGTCAGCACCTCGACGGCGGCCACGCCCAGACTGATGGTCACATGCCCGGCGGGACTGCCGGGATGGGGGATGCCCAGCTGCTCCACGGTCTGGCGCAGGCGCTCGGCCACATGCAGGGCATGCTCCGGCGACACCTCGTCCAGGACCACGGCGAACTCCTCCCCGCCGTAGCGGAAGATCTCGCGGTCGCCGCCGCGCAGGCCGTCGCGCATGGCCTGGGCCACCCGGTGCAGGCAGGCGTCTCCTTCCTGATGTCCCAGCGTATCGTTGTAGATCTTGAACAGGTCCACATCCAGCATGATGAGGCTGGCCGCCTGCCGCAGCTCCGCCAGATCCGCCAGCCGCATGTCCAGGGCGCGCCGGTTGGGGATGCCCGTCAGGCTGTCCATGAGGCTCATGCGGGAGTAGGCGTCCTTCTCCTCTTCCAGACGGCAGCTGCGTTCCCTGAGGGAGCCCAGGTAGCCGCTGATGTCGGGCACGATGTCCACGACCTCCTGCAATTCGGTGATGCGGACAGCGGGGATGGGCTCCGGCTGCATGCCGTCACGCAGGCGGGAGAGGTTCCCGGCGATGCGCACCAGCGGCCGCAGCAGGTCGCGCCGCAGCAGCAGGAGCAGGACAAGCAAAAAGGCCAGCAGCCCCAGCGTGAAGAGGAAGATGCTCCAGACGATGTAGTCCGTGGCTTCGGAAAGGGACTCCGCCTCTTCCAGGGATCGCTGCAATTCGCGCGAGGAGACCTCATTGACTAGACGCAGCAGCTCGTCTTCCAAAGACTGCCAGAGGGCGCGGGCCTGGGCGTCGATAGCGAGTTTTTCCCGCCAGGTCTCGCCCAGAGCGCGCTTGTGCTTCCCGAACTGGTCGCAGATGTCCCGGAACTCTTCCGATCCTGCGCACATCTGCTCTACCGGAGCCAGCAGGCGCTGCATCTTTTCAAAAGCCATCCGGCCATGACGCACGCCGTCCCGGCCGGTATGGGAAAAGATCACCTCCCCGGCCATCTTGCGCCCCGTGGCCTGTTCCAGACTGTTGAGGGCGAGCATCATCTCCATCTCGTGGCGATGGAGCCGGGAAAGGCCCTTGTCCGCCTCCATGCAGATCATATAGAGCTGCCGGATGCGCGGCCCCAGCGCCAGGACTTCAGTAGCCACGGGCGAGGGATCATGGGCCATGCCGGCCAGCAGGGCCTGGGCATGCAGACGGGCCCGCCGCCGTTCCAGAGGGGCCTCGGCCAGATAGATGATGACCAGCTGCTTGAGCAGCATGTTCAGGTTGGGCCGGGTGCGCTGGGCTTCCAGGATCCCGGGCAGATGGACGTCCTGCAAGGTCTTCACAGTGGTGCGGAAGCCGGCAAGATAGGGCCAGAGCACAGCCACCGTCAGCAGGAGCATCAGGCACCAGGGCAGCACCAGCAGAATCAGGTAGCGGTGGGCCGGCAAAGGTTTGTTGCGGATAAAGCCGATCATGGCAAAACTTTGGAAAATTCCCCTCCGGGAAAGATATCATGGAGATCCGGCAGCGTACCGCCGCCCGGTGTCAGTAGATGATATACTGGAAATAACTGCGGCTGCGGTTGTGGAACTCCCCGCTGTAAAGCAGGGCCTTCAGCGCCCTGTTCACGGCATCCAGCAGTTCGGGGCGCCCGGCCCTGACCGCCACGCAGCTCCCCGTGGCTCTGGTTTCGGCATCGAAAGGGACATCCAGGCGGTCGAATTCCAGCCCTTCGTCCGTCAGCAAAAAGGCATAACCGGCCAGATCATTGATGAACAGCACATCGATGCTGCCCTGCCGCAGGCGCCTGATGAGCTCCTGCACACTGCCGGTGACGATGTCGGCCTCCGGCCAGAAGCCCCGGGCCCGCTGCACCAGCACGGAGCCCTGATAGACACCGATGCGGGCCCCCGCCTCTTCCGGCCCGCGCCCGCCGGGACGCCCGATGCACATGGCCCGGGAGTGGTAGTACGGGGTACTGTAGAGCAGCCCTTCCTGCTTCGGCTCCAGGCGCTGGGCGAAGATCAGGTCAAAACTGCCGTTCCTGAGGCCCTGCACCAGGTCCGCCTGCGTGGTGAACGTCCAGACGCAGGTGCGCCCCAGACGTCGGCACAGGGAATCCGCCAGCTCGTATTCGAATCCCCGCCGCTGCCCGTCCTCGTCGGTATACGACAGCGGCGGATACTCATCGCTGAGACCGACGCGCAGGGCACTGCCTGACGCAGCGGCAGACGTGGCGGCAAGGCACAGGCATAAACACAGGGCAGAGATAAGAAATTGTTGCATACGCAATTACCAATAATAATTTTTTGCACTTTACACTATTTTACGGTAAAAGCCAGCCCCCTGTGCGGTTGCCAGCCACGCCGCCAGTCCGTATAGTCGGGCCGAGGTGGAATATGAGACATTCGCCCCTTTTCCTGTTGGTCATCTGCGTCCTGGCGGTCCTGCTGGCCGCCTGCGGCCCCAAGGATATCGGCACCGGGACCTCGGAGCCCGACACCGTGCCGGCCGGCGTCAGCGGTGCGGACAGCATGCGCCAGCCCATGACCGGCAACAACAGCACCCAGACCATGCTGTATTATTTCAACCGGCCGGACGTCATGCAGTCCATGCAGCGCAGCCAGTTCAACATGTACATGCGCCACATGGGCCGGGACATCTCGCCCGAAGATCCCGCCTACCGGGCCGTCCCCCGGCAGCGCAGCCCCTTCCGTCAGTAGAGGAACATCATGGATCCTGTCACCCATGCCGCCAGCGGCGCCCTTGCCATGCTGGCCATGCCGCAGCGCCCCGCCACCCGCTGGGCCCTGCCCCTGGCAGCCTTCGCGGCTGCCTCGCCCGATCTGGACATCCTGGCCGCCAGCGGCCCCCTGCAGACCCTGCTGCTGCACCGCGGCATCACCCACGCCCTGGCAGCGGCACCGCTCATGGGCCTGCTGCTGGCCATCCTGGCCCGGCCCCTCTGGCGCTACGATACCCGCAACGCCTGGTCGTTCGGCGGGGTCTGGGCCTTCATGATGCTCATGGTCCTGCTGCATATCTGGCTCGATGCCCTGACCACCTACGGCACGCTGGTCTGGCTGCCCTTCTCCGGGGAGCGCCTGCGCCTCAATGCCGTCTATATCATCGACCTACTCATGACCCTGCCCCTGCTCTGGGGCATCTGGCACGGCCTGCGGCAGGAGAAGAAGCGTGCCCAGGCCCAGGGGGCCATCCCCTTCCCCTTCCAGGATACGGCCTCGCTCACCGTCTCGGACGGCAAGCCCGGCGTCCGGCTGGCCCTGTTCTGGAGCATCCTCCTCTACCCGGCCCTGGCCCTGGGGTGCCAGATCTGGCACACGCAGCAGATGCAGGCCTCCCTGGCCGCCCAGGGACGTGACATCCGCCAGATGGTAGTGCTGCCCGATGCCTTCGCCCCCCTGTTCTGGCGGGCGCTCTATCTGGAAAAGCTGCCCGCCCGCCCCGCTGACGCCCCGGCCTGGCAGACGCAGCTCGATCCCCTGCTGCCCCCGGCGGACAGGCAGGAAGAGCTGGTGGTCCGCATCCGGGGGCTGGATGCCCTGGGCCGTCCCCATGGTCAGGAAGAGACCCGCGTGGCCGCGCCCTCCGGCCTGATGACCGCCCTGGCCCGTCAGTCCGTGGCCTGCCGGACTTTCGACCAGTTCCTGCTGCTGCCCGTCATCACGCCGCTGCCCGAAGACCAGCGCACCACGGACATGCCCGGCGCCAGCCAGTGGCTGCTGCATGACGAGCGTTTCGGCTCGCAGCTGGAACTGGTGCAGAAGATCATGGCCATGCGCCCCAATGCCGGCATCCCCTTCCAGCTCATGGTGCAGATGGAGCCCGGCAACATGGGCCCGCGCCTGTTGCAGGAACGCCTCTATTTCTCCGACAGCCGCCGCGATTCCGGCTGGCAGGCCCCCCGCCGTCCGTCCCAGCCCGCCTTCCTGCCCTGGCTGGCCGGATTGCGTTAGGAGGGCGGATACGCCCTGATGACAAAGGAGCCTGCGGCCCCGGGGCCTGTTCCCATCGCGCTGCGACGAACGGACACGGCCCTGAGATACACCCGGCAGCCCCGTCCTGGCTTTGCACAGTGAACAAAAACGCGCCTCTTCCTTTTGGAATGAGGCGCGTTCCTTTTTTGTCCTGCAACGATTCGGATACGGGATACCAGCGCCATCGGACGGCCCGGCATACGAAAAAAGCCGAGGCAAGGCTGCTGCCTGCCACCGGCCGTCATCCCTGACCGGCACAAAAACTGCCCGGCCCCAGAAACAGGAAAAGGCTGGTATTTCTACCAGCCGTGCTTTCCATTGGTGCCGAAGGGGAGAGTCGAACTCCCACTCCGTTGCCAGAACTAGACCCTGAACCTAGCGTGTCTACCAATTCCACCACTTCGGCGCGAAAATCTGTCTACAGGATTCGCCCCCCGCTGGCAAGCTTTTTTTTCGATTTTTCCCATTTTTTTATTTTAACAAACAAAATCAGGATGATAAACTGCAGCACTCACAGGTTTTCAAGAACTGTTACCCCTCCTGCAGGCAGAGGAAACGCAAAACTCGCCGCCCTGCGGACAGCGGACGAGATGGCTGCCGTCCGCAGAACAGCCCCGCAAGCAGGCACAGGGGGCGTCCGGCCATGTACCATGACGGGATCTGCGCCATCCGGCTGGTGCCGCCTTTTCGGGAGATACGCTGGAAGCGCGGGATGAAGGCGGACAAGAACGGATGGCACCTGCCCTCCCCTTGCGCAGGCAGCCGATTTTTCGCAGACTGGCGGCCCGGCCAAGGCCGGAAAAACGCAAGGAACCCACATGCGCAGCACTGCCCCCCAGCCTTCCCGGCCCACGTTTTATCCTGTCCCTGCCCTCCGGCACGGGGAAAACGGCATCTCTTTCCGCCCCCAGCCCCGGAAGCAGCCGCTGTCCGGCTGTAGCCCTTCCCGCGCCGCTGCTGCGCTGGCGACGCTCTCCCTTATCTCGCCGGCAGCGGCCACGGGGACATCAGGAGCATGGCGATGAGCGCACTGGCCGCCTTCCTTCTCCTGCCCGCCGCCCTGCTGCTGGACCGACTGCTGGGGGAACCCCCGGCCCGTGTCCATCCCGTCTGCGGCATGGGGGCCCTGGCCGCCATCATGGAACGAGTCTTCCGCCGCGGTCCCAACGGGCCACGCATGACACTGGCCGGTCTGGCGGCCTGTCTGGCCGTGGTCCTGCCGGTGGGCCTGCTGGCGGCACTGCCTGTCCGGCTTGCCGGAGAGATGCTCGGCGGCGCGACCGCCTGGATCGTCTGTGTGGTCGTGGTCTCCCTCTGTCTGGCGCCCCGCTGCCTGGACGAACACGCCCGCCGTGTGGCCCTGCCGCTGGAACAGGGCGATCTGGAGGCGGCCCGCCGGGCCGTGTCCATGCTGGTGGGACGCGACCCGCAACAGCTGGATGCCCACGGCGTGGCCCGGGCCTGTGTGGAGAGCGTGGGCGAGAACCTGACCGACGGCATCCTTTCCACTCTGTTCTGGGCGGCGGCGGGCCTGCTGCTGGCCGGACTGCCCGGGGCCGCTGCCCTGGCCGCCTGCCACCGTGCCGCCAACGTGCTGGATGCCATGTGGGGCAAGCTCAACGAGACCTATCGCTGTTTCGGCACAGCCTCCGCCCGCCTGGACGACGTGCTCAACTGGTGCCCGGCGCGGCTGGCCCTGCCCTGCATCGTGCTGGCCGCGGCCCTGCTGCCCGGACTCGATGCCCGTGCCTGCCGCCGGGTGGGCTGGCGCGACCGCCATGCCCACGAGAGTCCCAATTCCGCCTGGAGCGAAGCCGCCTTTGCCGGGGCCCTGGGCCTGCGGCTTGGCGGCCCGGCCTGGTACGGCCCCCTGTACCGCGATCATCCCTGGCTGGGCGACGGCACCCCGCTGGCCACGGCCCGGCATATCCGGCAGGCCGTGCGCCTTATGTGGGGCTCCCTGCTGGTCTTCGCAACGCTGGCTTCCCTGCTGCCGGCGGCAGTGGCCTGCATCTGAGGACGACGACTTTTTCCTCCAACCTCCAGCAAGACAATACCGCATGTCCATCATCACTTCATTCCGTGCCGGTCTGGCCTTCTTCACCCGTATCCCCGTAGGCTCCGCCCCTTTGCCCCCCACGCTCTCCGGTGTGGTGGCCTGGCTGCCCGCCGTGGGCCTGCTGGTGGGCGCTCTGGGCGCTCTGGCCCTGCTGCTGGCTGCCCGGCTGGGCCTGCCCGCCGCGCTCTGCGGCATCGGGGCCGCCCTTGTCTGGACCGTCATCACCGGCGGGCTGCATCTGGACGGGGTCGCCGACTGCGGCGACGGCCTGCTGGTGGAGACCTCGCCCGAACGCCGTCTGACCATCATGAAGGATTCCCGCCTGGGCAGCTTCGGCGCCCTGGCCCTGTTCTTCGTCCTTTCCACCAAGGTCGCGGCGCTGGCGGCACTGGCCGGGACGGCGCCCCTGCATGCGCTGGGGGCCTGCTGCCTGGCCGGTCTGCTGGGCCGCTGCCAGGTCTTCGTGGGCATGCGTCTGCCCTCGGCCCGGCCCGGCGGTCTGGGCTCCATGATGCACGACGGCATGAAGCCCCGCTACGCCTATACGGCCCTCGGGCTCTGCCTTGCGGCCTGTCTCGTGATGGGACGGCATGGCCTCTACGGCCTGCTGGCGGCCGGACTGGTGGCCTTCTGGCTGTTGTCCGCGGCCCGCAAGCGCATCGGCGGCGTCACGGGCGACGTCTTCGGGGCCCTCATCGAGACCACGGAGTGCGCCGTGCTGGCGGTCTGCTGCCTGCCGTAAGGATATGACGACCACCCCCTGAAGGAGGAAGCCCTATGGAAGATATTGACCTGACCCTGTTCCTGGGCGGGACCCGCAGCGGCAAGAGCGCGCTGGCCGAGGCCCTGGTCTCGGCAAAGGCCCGGGGGCCTGTCTGGTATCTGGCCACGGCCCGGCCCCTGGGAGACGATCCTGCCATGGCCGAACGCATCCGGCGCCACCGCAGCCGCCGCCCCGCCCACTGGCACACGCTGGAATGCCCCCGGCATCCGGGCCGGGAGCTGGCGCCCCTGCTGGCCGCACAGGCCGCGGATGCCCCCGTGCCCACCATCTTGCTGGACTGCGTGACCCTCTGGATGAGCAACATCCTGTTCGCGCTGGACGATCCGCAGGATGCGGCGGCCTTCGAGACCAGCCTCACGGTAGAAGTGGACGAATTGCTGCACACCATGCGGGCCTTCCCCTGCCGCTGGGTGCTGGTCTCCGGCGAGACCGGCCTCGGCGGCATACGGGCGGAACGTCTGGCCCGTGTTTTCGATGATGGCCTGGGTCTGGCCAACCAGATGCTTGCCGCACAGGCACGGGAGGCTTTCCTTGTGGTGGCCGGACGCTGCCTGCGGCTGGAAAAGCTGGAATTTTGAGCCCCGCCCTTCCGGGAGCCTGCAGCCGTCGTGCACAGTGCCGCTCCCGCTCCGTACGCCAAAACAGAAGACGCGCCCTTCCCTCCACGGGAAGGGCGCGTCTTTTTGTTTCCATGCTGCCGGCAACAGGCAAGCACGCCGTCTTCTGTTTCCAAGGAACACAGGGGGCATAAAAAAAGCCGGGGCAAGGCTGCTGCCTGCCACCGGCTGTCATCCCTGACCGGCAAAAAACTGCCCGGCCCCAGAAACAGGAAAAGGCTGGTATTTCTACCAGCCTTACTTTCCATTGGTGCCGAAGGGGAGAGTCGAACTCCCACTCCGTTGCCAGAACTAGACCCTGAACCTAGCGTGTCTACCAATTCCACCACTTCGGCGCGGAAATGTATGTAGCGGATTTACCCCTGCCTGGCAAGTATTTTTTGCAAAAAAATTTCCGGCCCGCCATTTTCCGCTCCCGGCCTGCCCGGCAGGCCCCGGCCGCCTTGCCTTGCGCCTGTCCATGCGCTACACAGCAAGGCACACTCTTAATGCAAGGATACGCCTCATGCAGGACAATTTTTCCCATCTGGACAAGGACGGCAACATCACCATGGTGGACGTGGGCGCCAAGCCCGACACCCAGCGTGTGGCCATTGCCGAAGCCATCGTGGAGCTTTCGCCCAATACCCTGAAACTGCTCAAGGAATGCGCCCTGCCCAAGGGCGACGTGCTGACCTGCGCCAAGGTGGGCGGCATCATGGCCGCCAAGCGCACCTCGGAACTGATCCCGCTCTGCCATCCCCTGAACCTGAACCTCGTGGACGTGCGCTTTGAGGTGCGCGACACCCCGCCCAGCGTGCGCATCGAGGCCGAGACCCGCACCACCGGCCCCACGGGCGTGGAGATGGAAGCCATCATCGCCGCCCAGACCGCCGCTGCCGTCATCTATGACATGTGCAAGGCCGTGCAGCGCGATATCGTCATCAGCCGCGTCCGTCTGCTGTTCAAGGACGGCGGCCGCAGCGGCGCCTTCCACGCCAAGCCCCTGGACTAAGACGGATGCAGTTCCCTGCCATCGATCCCGTGGCCTTCAGCATCGGCTCCCTGCAGCTGCGCTGGTACGGCCTCATGTATTTGCTGGCCTTTTTCGTGGGCTGGGGCCTGGCCCGCTGGCGGGCCTCCCGTCCCGGTTCCGGCTGGAAGACCGTGGATGTGGACGACCTGCTGACCTTCGTCATGCTGGGCGTCATCCTGGGCGCGCGCCTGGGCTATGTGCTCTTCTACGATCTGCCCGCCTACATCGACGACCCCGGCGAGATCCTGCGCATCTGGAACGGCGGCATGTCCTTCCACGGCGGCCTGCTGGGCGTGCTCTGCGCCTTCTGGTATTTCGCGCGCACCCGCAAGAAGTCCTTCCTCGAGGTCTCGGACTTCATCGCGCCGCTGGTGCCGCAGGGCCTGTTCTGGGGCCGCATGGGCAACTTCATCAACGGCGAGCTCTGGGGCAAGGTCAGCGACGTGCCCTGGGCCATGGTCTTCCCCACCGGCGGGCCCTGGCCGCGCCACCCCTCGCAGCTCTATGAAGGCCTGCTGGAAGGGCTGGTGCTGTTCGTGGTGCTCTGGATCTTCTCCGCCCGGCCGCGCAAGGCGGGCGCCGTCTCCGGTCTTTTCGCCCTGCTCTACGCCGTGTTCCGCTTCGGCGTGGAATTCGTGCGCGTGCCCGATGCCCAGCTGGGCTACCTGGCTTTCGGCTGGCTGACCATGGGCCAGCTGCTCTGCCTGCCGCTCATGGCCGCGGGCCTGTGGCTGCTGTGCCGCACGCCGCGGGAACGGGCCGCCGTGGAGCCCGCGACGGCTCCCCGCAAGGGCAAGAGCGCACGAAAGCGTTGACAGATCTTGTCTCTTCTGTGTAGATATTCGCCGCTTATCTGAATTTTTTTGGAGGAAATATGGCTAAAGAAGGTTCCATTGAAGTTGACGGCGTGGTGCAGGAAGCCCTGCCCAATGCCATGTTCCGTGTGGAGCTGGAAAACGGCCACGAAGTGCTGGCGCACATTTCCGGCAAGATGCGCAAGTTCTACATCCGCATCCTGCCCGGCGACCGCGTGAAGGTGGAGCTCTCTCCCTACGACCTGACCCGCGGCCGCATCACCTACCGCATGAAGTAGCCCGCACCCGCCCCGCCTTTTCAGCGCACCCCTGACTGTACTGACAGAGGTGCGCTTTTGTTGCGTCCTGTGGATGGCGGAGAAGTATCACCGTCCCTCCCGCAGCCGCACAGCTCCGCCCAGGCGGACATGGGAACTCAGAAGAAATCTTCTTCTCCTTTCCCTGCAACAGATACGAAAAAAGGACGCCGCAGCGTCCTTTTTTTGTTTCCTCCAAGAGTACAGCCTCCCCCTATCCGGCCTGAGACGGGCCTGCCTTTTTCCTCTCACCCTCCCGCATCAACCGCGCGGAGTGACAGGAGGGCACAAAGGGAAGGGGCTTTTTTTCGCGCTGCCCGGCCGCTGAAAGCAGTTTCTCCGGACCGATACCCGTCGCGCCGAAGACAGCCGCGGGCATCGGCGGCAGCGTGCGAGGATGTTCTCTCCCCTCTTGCTAGACCCAGCCCAGGGCCCGCAGCACCAGCATGCAGCACATGGCCATAAGACCGGCCAGGATATCGTCCAGCATGATGCCCCAGCCTGCGGGCAGCCAGTTTTCCGAGGCGTGCACGGGCCAGGGCTTCCAGATGTCGAACAGGCGGAACAGGGCAAAGGCCCAGACCAGACCGGGCCACGACCACTGGCCCGCGCCCAGGGGCAGCAGGGCGATCCAGACGCCCACGAGCTCGTCGATGACCACTTCTCCGGGGTCGGTGCGCCCCAGCAGGATCTCGGCACGGGTGGCGGCCAGACCGCCGGTCACGACGATCACGGCCAGAAAAAGCAGACGGCCCCAGAGCGGCAGGGGCAGAAAAAGCAACGGCGCCAGCAGGGCGGCCAGAGCCGAACCGGCCGTGCCCGGAGCCTTGGGCGAAAGCCCGGCGATGCCCAGACGGCAATAGGCCAGGATGCAGGTATTCCAGAATGACATATCGTTCCTCCACGGCTCCGCGATACAGGGGACACAGGGGCACAAAGGCATCCATCCTCAAAGCCGTCCACGGCACGGCGAATGCCTCACAGATGCCGACGTCCACGGCCACGCCCCCGAACACGGGCGGCCACGGCCATGGACGATAGCGGACTGAGCCCAAACGAACTCCCGAGCGGATGCCTTGCCTCGGCACCGGCACGGCGGTCTGTCGCGAACGGGATACCGCGCGGGCGACGCGCCCCAAAGCATCCTTGCGCGGCTGTTCCTTCACAGCTGCCTGACAGTCCGTGACGGCCTCGGCACGTGTCCCGATGAGCTTTCCCTGCCTTCCGCCCCGACAGGAGCGGGCGTGCGGCACGACCCGGACAAAGCACTGTCGTACGAAAACGTGCCCCCCTGCCGGGCCTCACCTGTGACGGCGGAGCCTCGGGCAGTGTAGCGGCTCGGCCCCCGTCTGGCAACGCCCGCCCCTTGACGCCGCAGGAGCTGCCAGCTAAAAAGGAGCCCACGCCCGGATGGTGGAATTGGTAGACACAAGGGACTTAAAATCCCTCGGCCACCGGCTGTGCCGGTTCAAGCCCGGCTCCGGGTACCAGAACAAAAAAAGCCGTCGCAGACCTGTCTGCGGCGGCTTTTCCTTTTTCTCAAGCCCCCATCCACCGGCGGGACAAGCCCGCAGCCGGGAGGGGAAGCCGGGCAGGCCCGGTCGTCTCTTCCGGGAGATCGTCCAGGCCGGAGCGGGGCCCGGCATCAATACGAGATGGCCTCGAAAACGCCCTCCACCCGGCAGGTGCCGCCATGCAGATGCAAGATGCCGGAAAGGCTGTCCTGCATCTCCAGTACGGCCTCGTCCCGCAGGGCCAGCGTGGAGCAACGTGACGCGAAGAGCAGCGTCTCGGAGCCCGCCAGGCTGTAGATGCCCTCCCCTTCACGGGTGACGGTGACCTTATGGGTCCCCCACCGCAGACGCTTGCGGACATAGACCGTGTCCACGCTGCAACGCGTGCCGTCCATGAACACCAGTTCGCCAAAGAGGTCCGAGCGCAGCAGGGCTTTTTCCTGAAACGCCCGGACGGAACAGAACTTCGTCTTGATGAGGATGTCCCGGTCGAACGCGGTGTAGAAATCGTCGCACGAAGGAAAAATGCATCAGAAGCATGGCGGGGCCGCCCCACAGGCAGCGCCTTTCCTGCGCTGAGTACGGGAAGCGCGGCGCAATGTCCAGCGCCCGGCGCAGGCCCTGCCCACTGCCTGCCGGAGAGCCCGCCCCATATCCAATCAGGCATCCCGGTACCCTCCCGCATCACTGCCGGTCACAGGAAGGGCGGCCGTCGCCATCCGGCTTTCCGCAAGCCCGTCCTCTTGCCGCAGCCTCCTCGCATCCCGGGACGGGGACGCCGCCCCCAGATGCAAAAGCCTGCCGCCCTTCTCTTCCGGCTTTGCTGAGAGCATCCTCCTGCGCCGCGCCTGCCGCACCAGAGCGGCCTGCCTCCGGGGATGACCGCCACACACCGCCTGCGGACGCTCCTCCGGCTCGACCTTTGCGAGCCCCCGCGCTATACTGGCAGGGTGTCCGCGCAGTCTGCGGACGTTCCCTTCCTTTTCCGACCCGGGAGGTCTTTCATGGACGCCCTGCAATGCATCCTCACCCGCCGTTCCTGCCGCTCCTATGAGGACCGGCCCATCCCCAAAAAAGAGATCCTGGAGCTGCTGACCGTCGGCACCAAGGCCGCCACCGGCTCCGGCATGCAGCCCTGGGGTTTCGTGACCCTGGAGGGACGGGAAAAGATCGCCGCCCTTTCCGACGAGATCAAAGCCTGGCTCAAAGAGAACTTTGCGGACTTTCCCTGGCTGGCCCAGTACAGGGAATGGCTGGACAACCCCAATTACAACATCTTCTATGACGCCAACAACGTCATCTGCGTCTACGGGGACACGACCTCACACTGGTACGTGTATGACGGCACCCTGTGCACGGCCAACATCATGCTGGCCGCCCACGCCAAGGGCATCGGCTCCTGCTGGATCGGCTTTGCCCAGGACTTCATGGACCGTCCGGAGATCAAGGCCCGCTATAAGGTGCCGGAGCAGTGCCGCTTCGTCAGCGCCCTGAGCCTGGGGTACGCCAAGGGGCACCTGCCCGAAGCCCAGCGCAAGGAGCCGGTCATCTTCAACGGCTAGATCCCCGGGACGGGCAGCCGCCGGAGCAGACCGTCTGCAGGATGGCCTCCGCGCCGTGACGGCGGCAACGCCGAAGCATCACCATGCCACGAGTCACCATCCTGCCGGGCGGCCCCGGCACGACCGGCAGACATCAGAACGTGAAAAGGCGGATCCACGGATCCGCCTTTTTTATCGTGTACCGGGGCAGGAGCGCAGCTCTTCAAAGGCAGCTCCGCCCCCGCCAGCCTATTGAGAGAAAGACCGGTCTAGGCCTTTTCCGCCGCAGGGCGCCCCTTGCGGCGCAGGGCCTGCCAACCTTCGTGCACCAGCACCAGCGACAACGCCAGCAGCAGCACGGCGATGACCAGTTGCAGGGCCGCCACGGCCCCGCCCGTCCCGGCCAGCAGGGCACGGCCCTGGGCCACGATGCCCAGCACCAGGGCGGAGAGCGTCACCAGCAGCATGAAGAGCATGGGCAGCAGGAACATGCCGTTGCGGCGGGCAAGGTTCTGGAGCCAGCAGGCCACGGCCAGCAGGGCCAGCGCGGCCAGCAGCTGGTTGGCCGCACCGAACAGGGGCCAGATCTTGGCATAACCGCCAAAGCCCAGGCTCATGCCCAGGCCCACGGTCACCAGCGTGGCCACATATTTGTTGACCAGCACGGCCCGCCAGCCGCGCACGTCCTTCACGCTCTGGCCCGGGGCCAGCCACAGTTCCTGGAACATGTAGCGCCCCAGACGGGTGGCCGTATCCAGCGAGGTGAGGCAGAAGGTGGACACGGCCAGGATGATGAGGCCGTAAGTGACGCCGCGGGCGCTCTCGCTGCCCAGGCCCACACAGGCCAGCATCTGCGACAGGCCGTCGGCCAGCACCTGGGTGGGCGTCTGGCTGGTGAAGGCATGGCCGTTCTGGGTGAAGATATAGCCCACGGCGATGAGCGAGGCGATGCCCAGCGCGCTTTCGATGAGCATGGAGCCAAAGCCCACCAGGCGGGCGTCACGCTCGCTGCTCAACTGTTTGGACGTGGTACCCGAAGCCACCAGCGAATGGAAGCCCGAGATGGCCCCGCAGGCCACGGTCACGAACAGGGCCGGGAAGAGATACTGGCCGTTGACCTCGAAGGAGGTGAAGGCGGGCAGCTCGATGACCGGATGCGCGGCCACGATGCCCACCACGGCGGCCAGCATCATGGCATAGAGCAGGAAGGAGCTGAGGTAATCGCGGGGCTGGAGCAGGATCCAGACGGGCGTCACCGAGGCCACGAGGATGTACAGGCCCAGCAGCCACATCCAGGTGTCGTAGCCCACATAGACGGGAAAATGCAGCCCCAGGGCAATGACGCCCACGATGCCCGCCACGCCCAGCAGGGTGGCCCTGCGCAAGGGCATCTCGAAACGGTAGACCAGCAGGCCGAAGATCACGGCCAGCACAATGAACAGCAGGGAGATGGTGGCCGTGGAGCCGTTGACGTGGTTGTGAACCAGCGCGCCCGAGGCATCGGTCATGAAGCCGTTGAAGGTGCCCGCCACGATGGAGGCGAAGGCCCCCACCACCAGCACCAGGGTCAGGAAGGAAAAGATGACGAACAGGCGCTTGGCCCGCAGGCCGATGCTGCCGGCGATGACCTCGCCGATGGAGCGGCCCTTGTTGCGCAGGGAGGCGAACAGGGAGCCGAAGTCATGCACGCCGCCGAAGAAGATGCCGCCGACGACCACCCAGATGAAACAGGGCAGCCAGCCGAAGACGGCGGCCTGGATGGGGCCGTTGATGGGCCCGGCCCCGGCGATGGACGAAAAATGATGGCCCAGCACCACCGGAGCCTTGGACGGCATGTAGTCCACGCCGTCGCGGAACTGGTGGGCCGGTGTGGGCCGGGAGGGATCGACGCCCCAGACCTTTTCCAGCCAGGCGCCGTAAACGAAATAGCCCAGTCCCAACAGGGCCAGGCCGCCAAGGAGCAGATACAGGGAATTCATGATACACGCTCTTGAGGAAAAAGGGACGGGAACGCCCTGCGCGCCAGAGGCAGCAGGGTGGCCCGGGCTGCCTTGTTGCAGACGCAGGCGGCATCGGGGGGGACGGTGTCGCGCCACGGCGCGGAAGGCAGGATAAGGGCCAGCGCGCGCAGACGCATCCAGCCGCGCAGGCCCAGCCAGAAACTCTTGCAGACACGGCAGCGCTCCACAGCGGCCGCCGCATCCTGTTGCCATGACCGGCAAAGGATGATGACGCTCACATACGAGGCCATGTGCTCGTCGTGGGGCCGGATGCGCTCCTGCCCCCAGGCCAGGGCCCCGTCACGGATGCGCTCCCAGGCGTCCATGTCCAGCCGGGGCAGACAGTGGACCTGCACGTATTCGTGCGTCTCCGCCGCCCAGAGCGTAGCCTTGCGGTGCAGCACATAGGCCTCGTCACGACGGTGGAAGGCACAGGTGGCGCGCAGGCTGCCGGGCACCTCCTGCCGCTCCACATCGAAGCTGGCGGCGGCCAGGGTCGCCAGCAGGGCATCCAGCTGCCCGTCCGGGGTGCTGTCCTCCCCGGCGGTGCAGAACTGGTCCGTGCGGGCTTCCGCTCCTGAAGGATCGTCCTTTTCCATGACAAACACTCCCGTCTCCCGGCCAACCGCCCTGTGCCGGACAGGCAAAGTACCGGGGACGCCGGGGATGGCCGCCCTGCCGGGCACTTCCCCGCCAACAGTATCAGGCCCTGTCAGGGGCCAGGGTTCCACTGAAAATTCCAGACTCTCGGCCATCTCGCCCAGGGCCCGGCGCAGGGCATCTTCCCGGTGGGGCGAAAAGACCAGCTTGAGCAGGGCCGTACGCGGCTCCAGCACGGTGAAATAGGCCGTGTTGTCATAGCCTTCCAGCAAAAAGCGGAACAGAGCCGTATCCTCCGCGGCCAGCCGCACCAGCAGCCGGGCGCTGCGGGCCGGGGGCGGCAGGGGCGGCGCGGGCTTGCGCGGTTTGCGCAGGGCCGGGGGCAGATGGACCTCCCGCAGGTGGAAGGGACAGTGCGTCCGGGACTCGTGTTCCATCAGTACCACCCCAGGTAGCGCATCAGGGCCACAAAGCCCATGGAAAAGGCGATGGTGCCGAAAAAGCTCTTGCTCCACCAGGCCACCAGCAGGGCCGGGATGCCCGTCATCAGGAAGAGGTTGTGATGCGTGGGCATGAACTCCCCCTGATAGATGAAGACGTCCGGGCCCAGCAGGGCCGCCATGACCGCCACGGGCACGAAGGAGAGCCAGTGGCGCAGCAGGTCGGGCAGGCTCTCGGCATGCAGATACATGACCGGCCCCACACGGGGGATGACCGTCACCAGCATGCAACCCACCAGGCAAAAAAGCAGTTCCGCGTGCTGCTGTATCCAGATCATGCCGCGTCCTCCTCTTTCTTTTCCGGCAGGGCGCTCTTGTTGCGGTGCAACAGGATCACGCCCAGCGTGGCGCCCAGCACCGTGGCCACCACCACGTTCCACTGGCCCATGCCGGCCAGCTTCAGGCTCAGGGAAAGGATGGCCGTCACGATGGCCACCAGCACATGCAGGCGGCTGACGCACTGCGGTACCAGCAGGGCCAGGAACATGGCCGTGAGGGCATAGTCCAGGCCCAGGGGCTTCACGTCATGGACGAGGCCGCCGCAAAACACGCCGATGACCGTCCCCAGCACCCACGAGGCGTGGGCCGTGAGGTTGCAGGTGAAGAGCGTGGCCGTGCACAGCTTCCAGCCGCGCTGGAAGGCCGTGATATGCACGCCGAAGGTCTCGTCCGTCATCTCGCAGCCGAACAGAAAGCGTTGCCAGCGCTTGAGCGGCGCCAGCGGCTCGGCCATGGCGGCGGACATGAGCAGATGGCGCAGGTTGACCACGAAGACCGCCACGATGACGGACATGGCCCCCACACCGGCCCCCCACAACCCCGCGCAGACGAACTGCCCGGAACCGGCGAAATGGAACACCGACATGGCCACCACCAGAGCGGGCGGGATGTTGCTCTTGACGGCCAGCACACCAAAGGCGAACGCCACCGGCACATAGCCCAGCACGATGGGCAGGGCCCGGCGCAAGCCATCCATATAGGGAGATGCCACAGCAACCTCCTCTCCTGAAAATGTTTCAATCCACAGTCGCCCCGTCCGCCGACTGAGCTTTAACCGTTGCGACGCAGGAAGCTACGGATAAAGACAGCGATGTGGTACACGGCAAGACAGCCCATGAAAGCACTGTCGCTGCTTCAGCCGTTGCGACGAAGGAAGCTACGGATGAAGACAGCAATATGTTACGCGGCAAAACAGCCTGCGAAAACGCTGTCGCCATTCGTAAGGCTCACATGTTCGCCAACGACTGGCGCATCCGTAAGCCCGCTGGTGCGGGCAACGGCTACCGCCTCCGCGACCGACGGATGGGGGTCGCGCGGATCGCCCCTCCCTGAAGGAAGGAATTGCGGAAAAGGCTTCCATCGGCTTCGCCGTCTTGTCAAGCCGCTCTGTTCTCCCTGAAGGGGAAGGTCTCAAACCACAAAGAAATTTTTGATGAAAAGCGATTTGTTATCCCTTTTCCTCCCCCTTTGGCAAGGGTCCCCGGCATGAAAGAATACCCCGCCCGGCCAGTGCGCCGGCACACGGACCGGCCGGAGACCCGGGCAACGCGTCCCCCGGCCCGTCACCGCCGCTCTCCTTTTTGCGGACGGATCCCGTCATGCCATCCTGCACCCCCTGGAGGACAGCTAGGCCCGCGGCCCTCCCGGCGATGCATGTCGAGAGGAAAAGACAATGACACCTTTGCAGCAAACATGTTACTCCCCCATGTTGCTACAGGCCGCAGGCGATGCTATACAGCCATCCTTCACAAGCGGTTGCGCGGAACACATCATGCATGACAAGGAGGTCACACCATGAAAAAAGCTCTTGGTCCCGTCACCCTGGCCTACCCCATGCCGGCCTTTCTGGTGGCCGCCTATGATGAAGAAGGCAAAGCCAATATCATGACCGCCGCCTGGGGCGGCATCTGCTGCTCCAACCCGCCCTGCATCGCCGTCTCCGTGCGGCCCGAACGCTGGACGCACAAGGCCATCGTGGCGCGCAAGGCGTTCACGGTCTGCGTGCCCTCGGCGGCCCAGGCCGCCATGGTGGACTTTGCGGGCATGGTCTCCGGTGCCAGGGAGGACAAATTCTCCGCCACCGGCCTGACCGCCGTGCGCAGCAAGGTGGTGGATGCCCCCTATGTGGACGAATGCCCGCTGGTACTGGAATGCGAACTGCAGGCCACGCTGGAACTGGGCAGCCATACCCAGTTCGTGGGCCGCATCCTCAACGTGGGCATCGAGAGCGACTGCCTCAACGAAAGCGGCCAGCCCGACATGTACCGCATCGATCCCCTGCTCTACGACGGCGGTCAGAAACAGTACTGCCGCGTGGGCGAGCCGCTGGGCAAGGCTTTTTCCCTGGGCCGCCAGTACGGCCTGTAACATCCGAACGTCCGCGCCGTCCTCCGGGACGGCGCTCAACACCTCTACGCTGGAGAACAGACGACAATGAGCGCTTCCAAAGTCTATTTCACCGACATGCGCTGCCCCGTGGGCACCGGCCTGCTGGACAAGCTGAAAAAACTGATCGAAAAGGCCGGCATCGACAGCATCGACATGGACAGCAAGTTCGTGGCCATCAAGATCCATTTCGGTGAGCCGGGCAACCTGTCCTTCCTGCGTCCCAACTTTGCCAAGGTGGTGGCCGACAAGGTGACCTCCCTGGGCGGGCGCCCTTTCCTGACCGACTGCAACACCCTGTATGTGGGCCGCCGCAAGCACGCCCTGGAACACCTGGCCGCCGCGCAGGAAAACGGCTTCTCGCCCCTGAGCACCGGCTGCCAGATGATCATCGCCGACGGCCTCAAGGGCACCGACGAGATGGAAGTGCCCCTGGAAGGCTGTGACCACTTCCAGAGCGCCTTCATCGGCCGCGCCATCATGGACGCCGACATCTTCATCAGCCTGACCCACTTCAAGGGCCACGAGCTGACCGGCTTCGGCGGCGCCATCAAGAACATCGGCATGGGCTGCGGCAGTCGTGCGGGCAAGATGGCCATGCACAGCATCGGCAAGCCCAGCATCGACGCCGAAAAGTGCCGCGGCTGCAAGACCTGTACGCACTACTGCGCCCAGTCGGCCATCAGCATCGGCGAGGACCACAAGGCCCGCATCGACCATGACCTGTGCGCCGGCTGCGGCCGCTGCATCGGCGTGTGCAACTTCGACGCCATCAGCAACGCCTTCGACGCCGAGAGCACCATCCTCAACGAGCGCATGGCCGAATACACCAAGGCCGTCATCCAGAACCGCCCGCACTTCCATGTGAGCATCGTCAACCAGGTCTCGCCCTACTGCGACTGCCACGCCGAGAACGACGCCGCCGTGGTGCCCGACATCGGCATGTTCGCCAGCTTCGACCCCGTGGCCCTGGACCACGCCTGTATCGACGCGGTCAACGCCGCGCCCGCCATCAGCACCAGCGTGCTGGGCCAGTGCGCCCACGAGCACAACGACCACTTCACCGACATCCATCCCAAGACCAACTGGCGCAGCCAGATCGAGCATGCCCGGAAGATCGGCATCGGCAACGTGGATTACGAGCTGGTGACCGTGAAGTAGGGACGGTCCTCTGCCCCGCAGCCCGGGGACAGTTCATGCACGACAAAAAACGGCGTCTTTCGACGCCGTTTTTTTTATGGCCTTCCGTCCGGCCGCCGTCCGTCCCCGCAAGGGACGTCTCAGCGGTAGAGCAGTTTTTTCCAGAAGAATTTGATGTTGCCGTCGGCACTGGGAGCGGGCTCCCAGCGCAGGATGGTGTCCGCCATCTTTTCCAGCCCCCGGCAGACCGGGCTTTCCGGCAGGCAGCGGCAGAAGGGCTGCTGGCGCACCACGGCCTCGTGCACGGCGGGGTCGCGGGGCAGCACACCGGCCAGATCCAGCGAGACCCCGCCCAGGAAGTGGTCGCAGACGTCCGTGAGCCGCACGAACATCTCGCGGGCGCTCTTCATGTCCTGCGCCATGTTCACGCAGACCTGGAAGCGGTCCACGCCGTGCTGCGTCTTCAGCACCTTGATCAGGGCATAGGCGTCCGTCAGGGAGGTGGGTTCCGGGGTCAGGACGAGGAGACGTTCCTGCGCCGCCACATTGAAATAGAGCACGCTGTCGTTGATGCCCGCGCCCGTGTCCACGATGAGGAAATCCAGATCGTCCTCCAGCTCGTCCATGGCATCCAGCAGCTCCAGCTTCTGCCCCGAATTGAGCGCCAGCATCTCGCTGACACCCGACGAGGCGGGCAGGATGGAGAAGCCGTATTCCGTGGGCAGCAGGATGTCCCGCAGGGACGCCCCCTCATGGAACAGGTGGAAGATGTTCTTTTCGGGATGCAGGCCCAGCAGCACGTCCACATTGGCCAGCCCCAGGTCCGCGTCCAGAAGCAGCACGCGCTTGCCGCGCGCCGCCAGGGTCAGGGCCAGATTGACCGAGATATTGGTCTTGCCCACGCCCCCCTTGCCCGAGGTGACGGAAAATACCAGAGGATAACTGCTGTTCATGCGCGCTCCAGATGTCAGGTCTTGCCCTGACAGAGTACGATATCTGCCTGTCCCGTCAAGAGCATGGGGCAGGCCCTGTCCGTGAGCAGGCCTGCAGGAAAGCGGGCATGCCCCCAGACCCGGTACCGGAAAAGATCCGCACTACCGGCAAAGGACATCAGGGAAGTCACGGATCGCCGCAGACCAGGAACACGCTTATCCGCCCTCCGGATGCCCCGGATCCCGGGACATCCCGCATACGACTCTGTAACGGACAGAAAAGATACCGGAAGAAAAGCGATATGGATGCCGTCCCTGTCATCCCTGCAGCAACGGCCGCATGACAGAAGGATCTCCTGCCTAGGTCCTGTCCGTCTTGCAGCTTTCCTGCAGACGGTTGCAGCACACTCCGTGGCGGGAAACAGTCAGGGCTGCCGTCGTGTCTTCTCCCGATGCACGGTCGTTCACGCGGGCCATCTCCTGTGACTGTTCCAGGCGGGCAAGCCGTTCGCCAAGATCGGCATTTTTTTGCCATAACAGCCTGTTTTCCCTGTTCAGATCCCGGCGCTCCGCTTCCAGCTGGTCCAGGCGCTCCTGCAACCAGAGGCAATGAGCCCGCAAGGCGTTGTTCTCTGCCTTGCAATCCTGGCCGGGCGCCATCTGGCAGGACAATTCTCCGGCCGTCTGGTTTCCGTCTTCCAGGGGGGCAGGTCTGTTTTCCGGCCGCTCATCCTCATCAATGTTGTCCGGGGCATGCATGGCCCCGGCTCCCGACATCAGCCAGGAGACATTGATTTTACATTTATTACAAATAGTTAAGATAACATCAGCATTGGGACAATTTTCCCCACGTTCATAACCGCCAAGAGCGCCCTTGCTGATGCCCAACAGGCCGGCAAAAGCCTCCTGGGACATTCTGCCCCGTACATGACGAATGCGTTCTCCAAGTTTCTGCATATATTTTCATCCTTGACCCACCTCCAAAAAGGACAATAAATCAGTAATTAACAAAAAAATAGATAAAATGTAAACTTTTTTGTTTA
>NZ_JBNPNC010000022.1:0-41249 GCF_050314315.1 Desulfovibrio sp. SGI.102
ATGCCGCACACGCCATGCTGCGCCGGGCGCAGATGGCCGTTGACGAAGGCCGCGGCCTCCATGTCCTTGCGGCCCTGGGGGCGCACCACCAGCAGGCGGTACCAGCGATCGGCACAGGCCACGCACAGGCCTTTCTTGTCCGTACGCAGGCTGCCGGGCTGCACACCGTCGCAGGGCTCGTCCACGCGACCGGGCTGGAGCAGCAGGGGCAACAGCTCGTCCTGCCCGTCGAAACGGGCCTGGAGACGCGCACCGGGCCAGGGCGTCACGCCGCGGATGCGGGCGTGGACCTCGGCGGCCGGACGGGCCCAGTCGATATAGCCGTCTTCCTTGGCCAGCTTGGCGGCATAGGTGACGCGGCTCTCGTCCTGTTCCCGAGGCTGGGCGCTGCCGTCGCGGAGCTGGTCCAGCACCGTGAGCAGCAGCTCGCCCCCGGCTTCGGCCAGGGCGTCATGCAGGCTGCCCGCCGTATGCTCGCCGATGGGCACCTCGCACTGGGCGTAGACCGGCCCGGCGTCGAGAGCGGGCACGATGCGCATGATGGACACGCCCGTCACGTCACCGGGCTGCCAGTTCTCCATGACGGCGCGCTGGATGGGCGCGGCGCCGCGGTAACGCGGCAGCAGGGAGGTGTGCACGTTGAGGGTGTCCACCGTGGGGATTTCCAGCACGGCCTGCGGCAGGATGAGGCCGTAGGCGGCCACCACCAGCAGGTCGGGTTTGAGGGCGGCCAGCTCGTCCACCGCGCCTTCCTGACGGAAGTTCAGGGGCTGGTGCACGGGCAGGCCCAGCTCCAGGGCCAGCTTTTTCACCGGCGAGGGCGTCAGCTTGTGGCCCCGGCCGGCGGGCCGGTCAGGCTGGGTGTAGACGGCCACCACGTCGCCGCCGGGCCACCGGACCAGCCGCCGCAGCACGGCGGCGGCCAGGTCCGGAGTACCCATGAAGACTATCCTTTGCGCTTGAGCCATTTCTTCACCCGGGTGTCGTACAGGGAACGACGCAGACGGCCGATGCGGTCGATGAAGAGGGTGCCGTCCAGATGGTCGGCCTCATGCTGGATGACGATGGCCGGGAATCCTTCCAGATCCTCTTCCACGATCTTGCCGTCCAGATCCATGTAACGCAGGTGCACGCGCTCGGCGCGCTGCACGTCGGCCCGGTAGTTGAGGGGCACGGAGAGGCAGCCTTCCTGACGGCTGAGCACGGTGTCCTCGCTCAGGGTCAGTTCGGGGTTGATGACGACCCGGGGCTGCTTCTCCTCGTCCTGCGCGGCGGGGTCCATGACCAGCATGCGGATATTACGGCCCACCTGCGGGGCGGCCAGCCCCACGCCGGGGGCCTCGTACATGGTCTCCAGCATGTCGGCGGCCAGCTGGCGGATCTCGTCGGTGATCTCCGTCACGGGCACGCATTTTTCCTTCAGGCTGGCAGCGGGATAGGTCACAATATCCAGAATCATGGCATCCTCCCGCTAGGCCTGGGCGTTCTCGGCGGGTTTGGCGGCTTCCTTGTCGGTCTCGCGCAGGCGCAGACCCAGTTCACGCAGCTGACGCGCGGACACCGTGGAGGGCGCCTCGGTCATCAGGCAGGTGGCCTTCTGGGTCTTGGGGAAGGCGATGACGTCACGGATGCTGGACGCACCGGAAAGCAGCATGACCAGACGGTCCAGACCAAAGGCCAGACCACCGTGCGGCGGCGCACCGTGCTCCAGGGCCTGGATGAGGAAGCCGAACTGGGCCTCGGCCTGCTCGGGCGTGAAGCCCAGGGCCTGGAACATGTGGCGCTGCACTTCGGCGGAGTGGATGCGGATGGAACCGCCGCCCACTTCGTTGCCGTTGAGCACCATGTCGTAGGCACGGGCCAGGGCGCGGGCCGGGTCGCTGTTCATGATCTCCAGATGACCGGGCGCGGGCGAGGTGAAGGGATGGTGGCAGGCCACGTAGCGCTTTTCTTCCTCGCTGTATTCGAACAGCGGGAATTCCGTCACCCACAGGAAGTTGAAGGTGTTCTCGGGGATCAGGCCCAGCTGGTTGCCCAGGTGCACGCGCAGGTTGCCCAGGGCGGCGTTGACCATGGCGGGCTCGCCGGCCTGGAAGAAGACGATGTCGCCCACCTGGAGGTCCAGGGCCTCACGGATGCCGGCGCGTTCTTCTTCGGACAGGAACTTGGCGATGGGCGACTGCCACTCGTTTTCCTTGATCTTGATCCAGGCCAGGCCCATGGCGCCGTAGATCTTGACGAACTCGGTGTAGGCATCGATCTCCTTGCGGGTCATGGATTCGCCGCCGGGCACCTTCATGGCCTTGACCAGCTTGGCCTGGGCAAAGAGCTTGAAGCCGGAACCGCGCACGATGTCGGTGATGTCCACCAGCTCCAGACCGAAGCGGGTATCGGGCTTGTCCACACCGTAGCGGCGCATGGCTTCTTCATACTTCATGCGCGGGAAGGGACGGGGGATGTCCATGCCCATGACGTCGTGGAACACGCGGGCCATGAGGTTTTCGGCCATGGTCATGACCTTTTCCTCGTCCACGAAGCTCATCTCGATATCCACCTGGGTGAATTCGGGCTGGCGGTCGGCACGCAGGTCTTCGTCACGGAAGCAGCGCACGATCTGGAAGTAGCGGTCGAAACCGCCCACCATGAGCAGCTGCTTGAACAGCTGGGGCGACTGCGGCAGGGCGTAGAACTGGCCGGGGTTGAGACGGCTGGGCACCAGGAAGTCGCGGGCACCTTCGGGCGTGGACTTGGTGAGCACCGGGGTCTCCACTTCCAGGAAGCCGTCGTCGTCCAGCTGGCGGCGGATGGCCTGGGCCACCTTGTGGCGCAGGCGCAGGTTGGCCTGCATGCGCGGACGGCGCAGGTCCAGATAACGCCAGGCCAGGCGCAGGTTCTCACCGGCGTCGCAGCGTTCTTCGATGGCGAAGGGCGGGGTCTTGGAGGTGTTGAGCAGCTTCCACTCATGCACCACCACTTCGATGGCGCCGGTGACCAGGTTGGGGTTGGTCATGCCCTCGGGACGGGGACGCACCACGCCCTTGATGGCCAGCACGTATTCGGAACGCAGGATGTGCGCGTTCTCGTGCGCGGCGGGAGCGATATCAGGGCTGAAAACGACCTGGGTCAGGCCTTCACGGTCACGCAGGTCCACGAAGATGAGGCCGCCGTGGTCGCGGCGGTATTGCACCCAGCCCATGAGGCAGACCGTCTGTCCATCGTTGTCCAGGGTCAGCTGGCCGCAAGTGTGGCTGCGGGTCCAGTCGCCGAGGTCTTCGATGAACTTCTGGTGCTCCTGCTGCACGTCCAGGCTTTGCGTCTGTTCAGTCATTATTTTTTCCCATTGTCAGAATTGGCAGCAAGGAAGTCCGCCGCGGCATCCAGGGACAGGGTCTGCTGCTCACCGCTGTCCATGTCTTTGACGACCACGGCGCCGGCGGCCGCTTCATCGGGGCCCATGATGCAGCAGAAACGGGCATTGGACTTGCCCGCCTGACGCATCAGGCCCTTGAAACCGGCATCGCTGAAATTCATCTCGCCCTTGAGGCCCAGGCCGCGCAGGCGCTGCACCAGGCCGAAGCTCAGGTCGCGGCTCTGCGCGTCCATGGCCACGGCATAGAAATCCGGGCGGGGGGCTTCTTCGTCCCCGAGCATGAGGGCCAGGCGTTCCATGCCGCAGGCAAAGCCCACGCCGGGCACGTCGGGGCCGCCCACGCTCTTGACCAGGCCGTCATAACGGCCGCCACCGGCCACGGCGGCCTGCGCACCGATGCTTCCGCTTACCACCTCGAAGGTGGTGCGGCAATAGTAGTCCAGACCGCGCACCAGACGGTGGTCGATCTCGTACTTGACCCCGGCGGCGTCCAGCAGGCGCAGCACGGTGTCGAAGTGTTCCTTGCACTCGGGGCAGTTGTAGTCCAGCAGGCGGGGCGCTTCGTCGGTGACGCAGCGGCATTTTTCCTGCTTGCAGTCCAGCACGCGCAGGGGGTTGGTCTCCATGCGGCGGGTGCAGTCCTCGCACAGCTGGTCACAGCAGTCCTGGCGGTGCAGATAGTCCACCAGGGCCTGCTTGAACAGCGGGCGGCAGTGGGCGCAGCCCAGGGAGTTGAGCTTGAGCGTCAGATCCTTGAGGCCCAGCGCGGTGAGGAAGCGCGTGAGCATGATGATCAGGTCCGCGTCGGCATAGGGGCTGTGGGAGCCCAGGCATTCGCAGTTGATCTGGTGGAACTGGCGCATGCGGCCCTTCTGGGGACGCTCGTAGCGGAACATGGGACCGGTGGTGAACAGACGGCTCACGGACTCGCGGCTGTAGCGGGCATCTTCCACATAGGCGCGCATGACGCCGGCCGTGGCTTCGGGGCGCATGGTCATCATGCGGCCCTTGCGGTCCGGGAAGGTGAACATCTCTTTCTGCACCACGTCGGTCTCTTCGCCGATGGAGCGCTTGAACAGGTCGGTGTATTCCAGCACGGGGGTGCGCAGCTCCACGAAGCCGTAACGGCTGAAGATCTCGCGCGCGGTATTCTCCATACGGGTGAACAGCGAGCTCTGCGGCGGATACATGTCCGCGAAGCCCTTGATACGATTAGCGATAACAGCCATGTGAAAAACCTCGGACTAACGGCTGCCGCAGCAGCCGCCGCATTCCAGACGGAGTTTGCCCGACTCGCGGCAGGGCACGGGATAATTGCCGTCGAAGCAGGCCAGGCAGTAGCTGTCGGACTGCATGACGGAGCGCAGCAGGCCGTCGATGCTCAGGTAATGCAGGGAATCCACGTCCAGCATCTTGGTGATCTCGGGCAGGCTGTACTTGGCGGCGATGAGCTCGCCGCGCGAGGCGAAGTCGATGCCGTAGAAGCAGGGGAACTTCACCGGCGGGCAGCTGATGCGGATGTGCACTTCCTTGGCGCCCAGCTCGCGCAGCTTCTTGACGCGGGTGATCATGGTGGTGCCGCGCACGATGGAGTCGTCCACGATGCAGATCTTCTTGCCTTCGATCATGGAGCGCACGGGGTTGATCTTCACGCGCACGCCGAAGTTGCGCATGCTCTGCGTGGGCTGGATGAAGGTACGACCCACGTAGTGGTTACGGATCATGGCGTGCTCGTAGGGCAGCTCGGCGCACTGGGCGAAGCCCACGGCCGAATAGACGCCGGAATCGGGGAAGGGCATGATGAAGTCCACGTCGGGGGTGGACTCGTGGGCCAGCTGCCAGCCCATCTGCTTGCGGCACTGGTAGACCTGCTCGCCGAAGACGAAGGAGTCGGGGCGGGCAAAGTAGACCAGTTCGAAGATGCACTGGCGGGGACGTTCCGGCAGGGGGCCGCGCAGCTGTTCGCTGTGTTCGCCCTTGCCGTCCATGATCAGCATCTCGCCGGGCTGGATGGGACGCTCGTAGTCGGCTTCAAGCAGGTCGAAGGCACAGGTCTCGGAGGCCAGCACCGGCGCGCCGTCCAGACGGCCCAGGGCCAGGGGATGGAAACCGTGGGGGTCGCGCACGGCCACCATGGTGCCGCCGGCGTAGACCAGCAGGCAGTAGGCGCCGCGCACGCGGGCACAGGCTTCGCGGATGGCGTCCACCAGGTCATGCTCGCGCAGGGCGCGCACGATGAGGTGCATGAAAACTTCGGTATCGTTGGTGGTGCTGAAGATGGCGCCGTCGTTCTCCAGCTCCTCGCGCAGCTCCATGGTGTTCACCAGGTTGCCGTTGTGGGCGATGGCGATGTCCAGCCCCTTGTAGTGGGCCACGAAGGGCTGGGCGTTGCGCGCCGCGGAACGGCCCGTGGTGGAGTAACGCACATGGCCCAGAGAGATGGTGCCCGGCAGGGCCTGCAGGTTGGCTTCGGCGAAGACATCGGGCACCAGGCCCATGCCTTTGTGCTCGTGCAGCAGGCCTTTCTCGTCGATGGTGACGATGCCCGCGCTTTCCTGTCCGCGATGCTGCTGGGCGTACAGACCGAAATAGGTCAGTCGCGCCGCTTCCTCATGACCGTAGATACCCAAAAGACCACACTCGTGGCGAATCATAGCGTTTCCTCACTGCCAGCGCAAAATGCGTTGTTGTCTCCTCCGCCCTGCGGCGGGACCGTCTTCCCTCTCACCGCTCCGGGGCCCGCCTTGCAGGCAAGGCGGCCGACCAGCGCACGGCGGTACAAAGGGCGTGTCATATAACGGCGGGCCGCGCAATGCAAGTCCGCGCCCGCGCCGTTCCTCCCCTGACTCCTGCTCTGCCCCGGACAGGGAAAGAAGGGATGCACGGCCGGGTCTCCCCGGTCCCGTGCCTGCCCGGGTCCGGCCCGGCAGCTGCCGGGGACCGGAACCAAAGGGCGCGGCGTCCCCAGGGGCGCCGCGCCGCGTATCTATTCGTTGCCGTCATCGGCTCCCGCTTCCGCCGGAGCGCTCTCCAGAGGTGCCGCCGCGCTTTCGGGCGCGTCGTCATCGTCCTCCAGGTCGTCCATGCGGCTGCCGGTCTGGCCGCCTTCGTCCACGCGGTCGAAGCCCACCACATGCGCGCCTTCGTCCAGACGCACCAGCATGACGCCCATGGTGGCCCGGCCCTTGCTGCGCACGTCTTCCACGCCGATGCGCACCACCTTGTTGGCCGAGGTCAGCATGATGAGGCCGTCGTTGTCACGCACGGGCATGGCGCCCACCACGGGACCGGTCTTGGACGTGACCTTGAAGTTGATGATGCCCTTGCCGCCGCGCGACTGCAGACGGTAGAGGTCCACGCGGGTACGCTTGCCGAAGCCGTTGGCGGAAATGGACATGATCTCCGTGGTCTGGTCGTTCTCCTTGAGGATGACGCCGGCCACCACCACGTCCTGACGGCGCAGGGCGATGCCCTTGACGCCCGTGGCCACGCGGCCCATGGGACGCACGTCCTTGCAGGCGAAGCGGATGGAGTAGCCGTCGGCCGTGGCCAGCACGATGTGGCTGTCCTCACGGATGGGCCGCACCACCACCAGCTCGTCGTCCTCGCGCAGGCCCACGGCCATGAGGCCGCTCTTGCGGCAGCGCGCGTAGAGCGAGGCCGAGGAGCGCTTGACCATGCCGCGCTTGGTCACGAAGAGGAAGTACTTGTCCTCGGCGAACTCGCGCACGGCCAGCACCGTGGTGACCCACTCCCCTTCTTCCAGGGGCAGCAGGTTGTTGATGTGCACGCCCTTGGCCGTGCGGCTGCCCTCGGGCACCTGATGCACCTTGAGCTGGTGCATGCGGCCCTTGTTGGTGAACAGGCACAGGTACTGGTGGTTGGTGGTGGTCAAAAACTCCTGCACATAGTCGTCATCGGAGGTATGCAGGGCCGCGATGCCCTTGCCGCCGCGCTTCTGCTGCTGGTAGTTCTCCAGGCTGGTGCGCTTCATGTAGCCGCGGCGCGACAGGGTGATGACCACTTCCTCGTCGGGGATGAGGTCCTCGATGTCGATGCCGCCCAGGGCGTCGGTGAGCACCTCGGTACGGCGCGGCGTGGCGAAGGTCTCGCGGATCTCGCGGATCTCGCGCTTGAGTTCGGAGCGCAGCACTTCGGGGTTCTCCAGCACGGACTTGAAGAACTCGATCTTTTCCAGCAGTTCGCGGTATTCGGCCATGAGCTCTTCACGCTGCAGGCCGGTCAGGCGCTGCAGGCGCATGTCCAGGATGGCGCGGGCCTGCACCTCGGTGAGCTCGAAGCGCTGCATGAGGCCGGCGCGGGCCTCGTCCGGGCTGGCGGAAGCGCGGATCAGGGCCACCACTTCGTCGATGTGGTCGATGGCGATGCGCAGGCCTTCCAGGATGTGGGCGCGGGCCTCGGCCTTCTGCAGGTCGTAGCGGGTGCGGCGGATGACCACCTCGCGACGGTGGTCCACAAAGCAGGACAGGGCCGTCTTGAGGTTGAGCAGCACGGGACGGTTGTCCACCACGGCCAGCATGTTGATGCCGAAACTGGTCTCCAGCGGCGTGTACTTGTACAGGCTGTTGATGACGATGTCCGGGATGGTGCCGCGCTTCAGGTCGATGACCACGCGGATGCCCTTGCGGTCGGATTCGTCGCGCAGGTCGGAGATGCCGTCGATCTTGTGGTCATTGACCAGACCGGCGATCTTCTCCACCAGCGAGGACTTGTTGAGGCCGAAGGGGATCTCGCGGATGACGATGGCCTGCAGGCCCTTCTTGCGTTCTTCCACTTCCAGACGGCCGCGCACTTTCACGGTGCCGCGACCGGTGTGGTAGGCATCGGACAGGCCCTTGCCCGCGTAGACGAAGCCGCGCGTGGGGAAGTCCGGGCCCTTGACCACTTCCATGAGGTCCGAGATGGTGCACTGGGGATCGTCCAGCAGCATCTGCAGGGCGTCGCACAGCTCGCCCAGGTTGTGGGGCGGGATGTTGGTGGCCATGCCCACGGCGATGCCCGACGAACCGTTGAGCAGCAGGTTGGGCACCTTGGTGGGCAGCACCGAGGGCTCCTGCAGGGTGTTGTCGTAGTTGGGCCGGAAGTCCACGGTCTCCTTGTCGATGTCGGCCAGGAACTCGCTGGCCAGACGCGACATGCGCACTTCCGTGTAACGCATGGCGGCCGCGGCGTCGCCGTCGATGGAACCGAAGTTGCCCTGCCCGTCCACCAGCGGGTCGCGCATGGAGAAATCCTGGGCCAGACGCACCAGGGCATCGTACACGGCGCTGTCGCCGTGGGGGTGATACTTACCGATGACGTCACCGACGATGCGCGCCGATTTCTTGTGCGGACGGTTGTAACTGTTGGCCAGCTCGTACTGGGCGTACATGATGCGCCGGTGCACGGGCTTGAGGCCGTCGCGCGCGTCGGGGATGGCGCGCCCGATGATGACCGAAAGGGAATACTCCAGATAGGACTTGCGGAGTTCCTTCTCAATGCTGACTTGCGGCTGCTGTATGCCGCTGTTCTGTTCAGACACGTTTGCCTCGCAGGTAAAATATCAGGTCGGGAGCGGGTCCCGTGTTTTTTCTCAAAGGATGTCGTACCGGGGGAGCCGCCGGGCGGCCCCCGCCGGAAAACGTCCTCAGGCAGCCAGCCAGTACCTGCCCCAGAGCCAGACCAGCAGCAGCATGGTCCCCTCACCGAAGCAGACACGGATCACGGCGGGCAGGAGACGGCGCACGTCCCCCGCGCAGCGGGAGCTGGTGAAAATAAAGACGAAGATGTTGCTGAACAGCACCGCCATGGCTGCCGGATAGGCCAGGCTGTAGGCCTTGGGGTAGCCTTCCAGCGAGATGGTCAGCCACAGGCACATGGCCGCGCAGACCAGCCAGCCGCAGACGGCGATGACGGAGCAGCCGAAGCAGCTCTTCTTTTCCTTGCCGGTATCCTGCATGCGTCGTCCCTCCGGCAGCTAGATGTCCAGATCCTGCACGCTCAGGGCGTTGCGTTCGATGAACTCGCGGCGGGGCTCCACCCGGTCGCCCATGAGTTCCTCGAAGGCGTCCGAAGCCTCGTTGGCGTCCTCCACCGAGACCTGCAGCAGCACGCGGTTCTCGGGGTTCATGGTGGTCACCCAGAGCTGTTCGGGGTTCATTTCACCAAGACCCTTGTAGCGCTGGATGTTGATGCCCTTGCGGGCCTCGTCCAGGGTCATCTGCATCAGGTCGAACACGTCGCCGGCCTGGCTGCTGCTGTCCTTGCGGCGCAGGCTGAAGCTCAGCTCGCCGCACTGCTCGCGCAGGTCGTTGAACAGCTGCCAGGTCTGCCGGTACAGGCGGGAGGCAAAGAACTCCATGCCCCGGCGGGTGTGGTGGCTGCCCGTGTTCTCGAACACGGCGAACACGCGGCCTTCGTCCTCGTCCTCGCTGTGTTCCCGTTCCAGGCTCAGGGCGTATTCGTGCTTCTCCAGCCAGGCCAGGAAGTCGGCATCGCGGGCTTCCAGCAGCTCGCGGTCCACAGCGCGGGGATAGGTGGCCAGGGCCAGGAACAGGGGACGCGGCATGCCGGTGCTCTCGGCATCGGCCACGCGCAGCTCGATCTTCTCGATGGTCTCCATGAGGCGGATCAGGTCGCTGCCCATGTATTCCCGCCCGTTGGCGGCCACCACGGTCACGTCCTCGCTCACGCGGTTGAGCAGGAACTCGTTGAGCTCGGCGTCGTCCTTGATGAACTTTTCCATGCGCGCGTTGTGCACACGGTACAGGGGCGGCTGCGCGATGTAGACGTAGCCCTTCTCCACCATCTCCTGATACTGCCGGAAGAAGAAGGTCAGCAGCAGGGTGCGGATGTGGGCGCCGTCCACGTCGGCGTCCGTCATGATGATGATCTTGTGGTAGCGCAGCTTGTCGAGGTCGGTGTCCTCTTCGCCGATACCCGCACCCATGGCCGTGATGAGGGCCTTCACTTCCTTGTTGGCCAGCATCTTGTCGAAGCGGGTGCGCTCGGTGTTCAGGATCTTGCCGCGCAGGGGCAGGATGGCCTGGTTGCGCGGGTTGCGGCCCTGCTTGGCGGAGCCGCCTGCGGAGTCACCTTCCACGATGAACAGTTCGGATTCCGCGGGGTCCTTGCTCTGGCAGTCGGCCAGCTTGCCGGGCAGGGAATTGTCCGAGAGCGCGCCCTTGCGGCGCACCAGTTCCTTGGCGCGGCGGGCGGCGTCGCGGGCGCGGGCGGCGTCCACGGCCTTGTCGATGATCAGGCGGATGTCCTTGGGGTTCTCCTCAAAGTAGACCGTGAGCCTGTCATAGACCATGCCGGCCACCATGCCGGCCACTTCGCTGTTGCCGAGCTTGGTCTTGGTCTGGCCTTCGAACTGGGGCTGGGGCAGCTTGACGCTGATGACGGCCGTAAGGCCCTCGCGCACGTCGTCGCCCGACAGGGCCGTGCCCTTGAACTTCTTGGTCAGGTCGGGCTGGTTCTTCACATAGCCGTTGATGGCGCGGGTGAGCGCCGTACGGAAGCCCACCAGATGCGTGCCGCCTTCCTTGGTATGGATGTTGTTGGCGAAGGTGAGGATGGTCTCCTTGTAGCCGGCGTTGTACTGGAGGGCAAAGTCGATGGCCACATTGTCCACCACGCCTTCGGCCATGATGATGGGGTGGATGCCCTGCTGGCCGGAGTTGAGGTCGCTCACGAACTGGCGGATGCCGCCCTCGGCGTGGAAGACGTGGGTCTCGCTGGTGCGCTCGTCGATGCACTCGATGTACAGGCCCTTGTTGAGGTAGGCCAGCTCTTCGAAGCGCTTCTTGAGGGTGTCGTAGGAGAATTCCAGCACCTCGAAGATCTGCTCGTCGGGCTGGAAGCGCACCGTGGTGCCGTGGCCGTCGGCCTCGCCGATGACCGTCAGCTGGTCCTGCGGCACGCCGCGGGAATAGTGCTGGCGGTAGCGCTTGCCGTCACGGCGCACCGTGACCGTCAGCCACTCGGACAGGGCGTTGACGCAGGACACGCCCACGCCGTGCAGGCCGCCGGAGACCTTGTAGCTGTTGTTGTCGAACTTGCCGCCGGCGTGCAGTTTGGTCATGACCACCTGCACCGCGGGCACGCCTTCCTTGGGATGGATGTCCACGGGGATGCCGCGGCCGTCGTCGCGCACGGTGACGCTGTTGTCGGCGTGCAGGATGACGGTGATGCGGGTGCAGAAGCCGGCCATGGCCTCGTCGATGGAGTTGTCCACCACTTCGTACACCAGATGGTGCAGGCCGCGCACGTCGGTGGAACCGATGTACATGGCCGGGCGCTTGCGCACCGCGGACAACCCTTCGAGAATGGTAATGGATGAGGCGTCGTAGCTGGAGGCCATGTCAGGAGCCATTAAACATCTTCCTCGCTATAATAGGTGGATTCGGAAATCTTCATGGGCATGATGATGACCGTGTACTCGTTGTCTTCGGAACCGCGGATGCCGCAGGGGCCCTCGGCGCCGGTCAGGATCATGTCCACGCTGGGCGAACTGAAATGGCCCAGCACGTCCATGAGGTTGCGGGTGGGGAAGGCGATGCGGCTGATGTCGCCGCGGTAGGTCACTTCCAGGCTCTCGTTGGCCGAACCGGTGTCCTGCCCCTGGGCGGAGAGGCGCACTTCGTTGTCGCCCAGGTCGAGATAGGCGCAGCGGTCGCTGTCGGTGTTGAAGATCTGGATGCGGCCCAGGGCCTCGATGGCTTCCTTGCGGTTGACGGTGAGCAGGCTCACGCCGTCGCCTTCCAGACGGCTCATGAACACCGTGTAGTCGGGATAGTCATGACCGGCACGCGGCACGGACAGGCTCTCGGCACCGTCCAGGGTACGCAGGTACAGGCGCTTGTCGGTGATGTTGAGCTCGATCTCGTCCACGCCCAGCCACTTCTTCATGTCCTGCAGGTACTTCTTCTGGATGAGCACGCCCTCTTCGGGCAGACGGGCGGCCAGATCGTCATGGGTGAAGGAGATCAGGGCGAACTGGTGGCCGTTGAGGCCGCAAACGTCGATACGGCCGTTGCCGCAAGGCTTCATGTACAGGCAGGTGATGGCGTCGGTGGCGTCGTCGTCGCTGATGCAGAAGACCACGCGATCCAGCACGTCCTGCAGGAAGTCGCCCGACCAGGTCACCGGGGACTCGGCCGGGAATTCGGAAAAGTTCTGGAACCACTCGGCCCCGCTCACAGGCAGCTTGTACGTGCGGCGGCCCTGTTCCAGCAGCAGGTTGCCGGTGCTCTCGTCCAGCGTGAGCTGGAGCACGCCCGCAGGCAGCTGGCGCACCAGATCCACGAAAGCACGGCCCTGCACACCGATGAGGCCGGGCTGCTTCACTTCGGCGGGATAACGGCCGGTGAATTCGATATTGGCGTCCGTAGCCATGATGGACAGGCTGCCCTTCTCGGCCTTCAACCAGATGGAACGCAGGTAGGCGGCTCCTGCTTTGGCAGGGATGATGGCTGCCGCTTTCTGCAGGCCTTCGATGATCTGTTCTTTATTAACAGAAAGTTTCATAAAAGAATCCTTGTAATAATTGATGCCTGTGCTTTTGTGCGGAACATATGCAACAGGCTGTTTTTACTTGAAATTTTTACTATCCCTTTAAGCACTGCCCGTCTACGCCCCGAACACTTCGTCCGTGGAGGAGCTGTCCGGCTGTTCCTGATGTGCGCATTTCTCCAGTCTGGCGACAAGGTGTTGCACATCTTTGTTACTTTCCAGCATTTTTCCAATCTTTTTAACCGCATGGATGACGGTACTGTGGTCGCGTCCGCCAAAGGCCCGGCCCAGTTCGGGATAAGAGAGGCCCAGATGGCGACGGCAGACGTACATGGCGGCCTGCCGGGCCATGACCAGCCGCGCGTGGCGTCCTGTGCCCGTGATGTCGGCGGGGGCGGCATCGCAGCAGCGTGCGGCCTCGGCCAGGATCTGCTCGTGGCCGGCATGGCAGGCCTGCACCGGTCCCGTACGGGCCAGACGTTCCAGATCGTCCAGGCTGGGATGCCGGGCGGCATCATCTTCCCAGGCGGACTTGACCCGGAGCAGCAGGGAACGCAGGCCGTGGAAATGGGCCGCGCGCCGCGCCATGAGGCGCAGATGTTCGCGGGGCAGGTCCAGGGCGTTCTCCCGGCAGCATTGCTGCAGGTAACGCATGCGGGCTTCCATGTCCGGCGGGGTCAGTTCGGCGGAGAACAGTTGCCGGACGCTGGCGGCGGGGCCGGGTTCCCACGCTCCGAGGGCATCGGGGCCGCCCTCCAGGGCGAGGACCACCGGAGCCTTTTCGGGGCGATGCGCCAGCAGGGCCGCCAGCAGGCGCTGGGAACGGGGCTGTCCGCCCAGGGTCTGGATATCGTCCAGGAACAGGGCCTCGGCCTGTTGCCAGAACAGGGGGGCCGTCTGTTCTTCCAGAGGACAGTGCTGAAAAAAGCGGGCCGCCGGGGCCAGGATGACGCGCAGGCCCTGCCGGGCGAGGGACGCGGCCATGTGCTGCAGCAGATGGCTCTTGCCCGTGCCTTTTTCGCCGTGGAGCAGGAAGGGGCTGTGCCCGGGCTCCCGCAGGGCGACGGCCCTGGCCATGGCCAGGGGAAAGGCATTGCGGGCGCCGCCCGGCAGCGGCATCTCGTCCCTGCTGCCGTCGGCATGGAAAAAGAGGGCGTCCGGGATGCGGGCCGGGGCCACTTGCGGCGCCGGGCCCCGGGGCAGGCGCCGCCCGGGCAGGACATACTCAAGCCGGGGGGCGTCGGCGTCCGGCCAGGCGGCCTTCACGGCTGCCGAAAAATCCGTTTTGTGCGGCGCGAACCAGCGGGCGAAGTAGATATGGGGAAAGGTGATCCGCAACACATTGCCGGACGGGAGGTATTCCATGACCAGACCATCCAGCCAGGGCGCTCCCCCGCCATCCGGGCCACCGGGGATGCCGCCGAGCAGATGCCGGCGCAGGCGGTGGCGAAAATCCTGAAGGGAAATATGTGCATTTGTCATGAGCGGCCCCTTGCGATCCGGGACCTTCTTCCGGTCGTCGCAAAGATGTTTTTATAGCATAAAAACGTCCGCTAAACAAGTCCGCGTCTCGTTCTCAGGCGCGGCGGATGGGTCAGGAAGGCTTGCATTTGGACGGTGAGCCTTTTTGCCTTCTTCTGTGTGGGGGGATACGGCAGCGCAAAACAAAAGCCCCCAGCAGCCTGCCTGTACGGACTGCCGGGGGCCGGATCCTTAACTGTGTCACTTATGACACTTTTGTGCGTATATCTATTAACATATTGTTTTTATTATTTTTTATCAACGAACGTCTCCGGCAGGAGCCAGGCGGCCAGGGCACTGACGGCAGCCAGGAGAGCCAGCGGGGCAAAGGCCCATGTCCAGGGCTGGGAAAGGCCCGCCTGCTGGGCAAAGGAAAGCAGCGCCCCGGAGATCAGCTGGAGCAGGGCCCCGCCCACGAATACCGAAGATGCCAGGATGCCGCTCAGGCTGCCCACCATGCGGTTGCCGAAGCGTTCCCGGCCGGTGGCATAGCCCACGGGGCAGGGGCCGTTGGCCGCGATGCCCAGGCCCAGGGAGACCACGAACAGCAGGGGCACGCTCAGGCCGGCGCTGCCCAGGCTCAGGGCCGCGCCGGAGACGCAGGCCAGCAGGCTTGCCAGGACCATGGCCTTGCGGCGGGACTTGAGGCGCTTTTCGCTGATCCAGGTCAAAAGCGGCGTCCCGGCGATGAAGCCCACGGCGCCCATGGCCAGGATATTGCCGATGAGGCTGGGCGAAAGGCCGAAGGTCCCGCCCATGTAGACAGCGCCCCAGAGCCCGTGGAACACGAAATACTGCGACGGCAGGGTCAGGTACCAGACGACCATCTTCCAGAAGTCGGACTGCCTGGCCATGGCGGCCACGTCACGCAGCACGTCGGCCAGACGGATGCCGCTGCAGGTGGCCGCCAGATGGGGCGGCCAGTCCCGCACCACGGTATAGATGATGACGGTCAGGGAACAGGTCAGCACGGAAAGCGCAAGGAAGACCAGCCGCCAGCCCACCCAGTGGTTGGCCAGGGAAAGCGGGGTGGTGGCCAGCAGGCCGCCCATGCCGCCCGCGATGAAGAACAGGGTGCAGAGCCGGGAGAAGGTCTCGGGCGCGAACCAGCGGCTGAACAGGGTGAAGGAAGAGGACATGACCCCGGCCATGCCCAGGCCGTTGAGCAGACGCCCGGCCACGGCCATGGGCAGGCTGTGGGCCGTGGCGAAAAGGAAGCCGCCCAGGGCCGCCACCAAGAACTGGCAGCTCAGCAGGCGGCGCGGGCCGAAACGGGTGGAGAGGATTCCGGAAAAGACCTGGGTAAGGGCATAGGCATACAGGTAGACGGAACCCAGCAGGCCCATGTCACCGGAGGAGAGCCCGAGGTCCTGCATGACGTCGGGGGTGACCACGGTGATGGCCACGTTCTGGATGAAGACCACCAGATAGGCTGAGGAAAGGACGAAGAACAGCCATTTTTTGTAGGAAAGATGCAAAGACACGGAAAACCCCACGAAAGCGTCCTGTGACGCTGCTGCGATGATGATTGTTTGTTGCGTGAGCAACATCTATACGGCAGGCGCAAGAAAATCAAGAGGGGATGTTTTTATTATTATCTTTATTTTCAGTATGTTATGATATTTGCGCACATGTTGACACAAGGAACACCCCTCAGGAAGGGCATGGTGCGCGCCGTGTTCCCCGTCCGGAGGGGATGGCGGGCATCTTGCTGGACAACTGACGGGCGCGCAGGCTATATGCCATACTGTTTGGAGTGTACCGCATGAAGAAAACAGGACTTGCAGTCTTTTTCGTCCTCGTGATCCTCCTTGGCCTGCTGGCCGGACAGCTGGGCATAGCCCACCTGCCCTGGAGCTCAGAGGATACAGATACGGCTCCCGGCCAGGCCGTGACGGAACAGGCCGCCGAGGCCCCGGCCCGCGACGGGGAGGCAACGGCCCCCGCGACCGGGACGGAAGACGCCGGGCAGGAAAAAGCCCCTGCCGCTCCCGAAGCTGCCACTGCCGCAGATGCAGAGACGGACCAGGATGCCCAGCCCGCGGTGCCCCTGCCCGAAGGGGCCGAGATCATCAACGGCGAGGCCGTGGTGCACGGCACGGTGGAAAAGGGCGATACCGTCAGCAAGATCATCGAGGGCAACACCTCTTCCGGGTCCCATCCTTATGTGAGCGCCGCCCGGCAGGTCTTTTCCATGCGGGCCTTCCGTACCGGCCAGCCCTACACCATCGTGGTGGACCCCGCTTCCGGCCAGCTCAAGCGATTCGAGTACGAGATCGACGCCAGCCGCCGTCTGGTGGTGGAGGGGGCGGAAGAGCCCGTGGCCCGCGTGGAGCCCATCGAATATGTGACCACCCTCGCCCAGGTGGAAGCCACCATCGACGACAATCTCTTCCAGGCCGTGGCCGACATCGGCGAAAGCCCGCAGCTGGCCCTGACCCTGGGCAGTCTGTTCGGCTCGGAGATCAACTTCATCCGCGACCTGCAACCCGGCGACAGTTTCAAGGTGCTGGTGGAAAAACGCTACCGTGACGGCGAATACAAGGGCTATGGCCGCGTGCTGGCCGCCCATTTCACCAACACGGGCACCACCTACGAGGCCTATCTGTTCCGCGACGGCAAGAACCGGCCGCAGCATTACAACGCCAAGGGCGAGAACCTGCGCAAGACCCTGTTGCAGGCGCCGCTGGCCTTCACCCGCGTGACGTCCCGCTTCTCGCACAACCGCAAGCATCCCATCCTCGGCTACAGCCGTCCGCATCTGGGCGTGGACTACGGCGCGCCCACCGGTACGCCGGTCAAGGCCGTGGGTGACGGCGTGGTCACCCGGCGCAGCTGGGCCGGAGGCTACGGCAACCAGGTAATCATCAAGCATTCGGCCGGGCTGGAATCCATGTATTCCCATCTGTCCGGCTATGCCCGCGGCCTGCGCAACGGTCAGCGCGTGCGTCAGGGCCAGGTCATCGGCTTCGTGGGCAGCACGGGCCTTTCTTCCGGGCCGCATCTGGATTTCCGCCTGCGGCAGAACGGCAAGTTCGTCAATCCGGCCAAGGCCATCAACCCGCGCGGCGAGAGCGTGCGCAAGGCCTCCATGGACCGCTTCCGCAAGACCGTGGAAAAGGAACGTGCCCTGCTGCTGGGCCAGACCTCGCTGCTGGAATATGATGTGGACAGCATCGTGCCCGTGGATGATGTGGAGCCTTCCGCCAAGTAGCGGTCATGATGTTTTTTGGGCAGTACGCCAATGGGAACGCCCCGTGCCATGCACGGGGCGTTCGTTTTTTGGGGGAAAGTCCCCCCTTTGACCAGTGCCCAAAGGGGGGGCCTCCCCCCCAAGCCCTCCATCCCCCTCCAAATGCACTTTCTCGAGGGGACCTGTCCCGCTCCTGAAAAGCAAAAGCCCCTGTGGAGGGGCTGTGTGCTGAAGCAGGTGGCCGTAGCCGCAACTGTTGCGGAAGCCCGGGGGAGGAAGTCTTCCCCCGGACTGTTTCACGTGGTTACTGCCCGTCTCCGGGAAGGCTGAGATCATAGGGGATGCCGGAGAAATAGCGCGTCAGCAGCTGGTGGAGCTGCGGGTAGAAGGTGGTGCGGTTGTCCCCGGCTTCCAGCAGCTGGTCCAGGCGGTGTACGCCGGTGGAGACGCCCGGCCGGAGCTGGTCCGGCGGCGGCAGGGTGATCCAGCGGGTGCCCTGGAGCTTCCGGCTGCCGCCAAGGCCCTGCCTGTCCGTATTGATGAGCATGTGGATGCTGCCGTCGAAGCCCATGTAGACATCGTGCGGGGTGAAGGCACCGGACAGGCGGTTGGCGAGGAAGCGCAGCAGCCGGCTTTGCCCCCGGCTTTCCTGCACGGGGCGCAGGGCTGCCAGAAAGGCATCGATGGCCGCCTTTGCCTCGCCGTGCTTGCCTTTGGTCCAGCGGCTGCCTTCCAGCAGGCCGTGCAGGGCCGTGGCGGCATCGTCGCGGCCGGATTCCAGGCAGACGGCCAGCTGTTCCGCCACGCCGGTCTCCTTGCGGATGGCGTTGTCGAGGAGCCTGCCGCAGGCCACGGCCGCGTCCCTGCCCTTTTCCAGCAGCCTCAGGCCGTCCTGCAGGGCCGCGCGTGCCACCACGCCGCCTTCCTGATCCTGCAGGCCGCCAAGGATGCGTTCCACGCTCTGCCGGATCAGGTCGAGGCCCTCCCGGGCGCCGTCGGTATCCAGTCCGCGCGCTTCGGGCTGGGCGCTGTGTACGGTGGGGTTCTCCGTCTGCATCCGGGCCAGGGTCAGGTTGGCCATGAAACGGGCGACGGACGTGCGCAGTTCCGTGATGGCCTGCTGCCGGTGTTCCGGCTCGCGCGGGCCGTTGGTACGCAGGCGCAGGGCCAGACGGCTGATCTGGAGCCCCTGGGAGATGAGGCTGTCCGCCTGCGGCAGCCGGGCGCGCTGCAACAGCGCTCCCGCGTGGCCCACCACCTGATGCAGGGCGCGCGCCTGCTCAAGGGCATCCAGGCGGCTCTCGGCCTGGTCGGTCCCGGCAAGCTGGAAGACGGGGCGGTCCATGGCCGGTTCGAGGTGGCGCAGCAGATCGGCCCGCCCTTCCTGGAAGCGCCGGCGCACGTCTTCCGGCATCCGGGCATCTCCTGTCCTCCGGTCGATGACGGACAGAGCGTCCCTGACGGCCCAGGCATCCGTGGCGGGAGAGCGCAGGGCCTCGATGAGCGTGTCGCAGGCCCGGCCCCATTCCTGACGGTCCATGTCCGGGGGCAGGTCGCTTTCGGCCAGCTCGTGCAGCAGCAGGCAGGCCCGGCAGCGGCTGTCCCGCTGCGCCAGCTCGCCCAGTCCTTCCGTCAGCTGGCCGTACAGGCGGGAGATATCCCGTATCTGCCGGCGTGCCTGCCGTATGCCCTGCCGGAACGGGTCCGCGTCGGGGCGGGCCGTATCCGCCGGGGCGCTGTCCCCGCTCGCGGGCCGGTCGCCGTGTTCGATGGCGGCCAGCTCCTGCCGGACGAAGTCCGCGTCGATGCGGCGGAAGTCCTGCCCTTCCTGCCCTACGCTCTCCGGCGTATCCAGATGGCGCAGGGCCAGCCCGCAGACATCGTCCAGGGCGCAGTGGATGGCCCGGCGCATCTTTTCGTCCACCTGATACTGGACGTGGGCAAAACTGTCCGCATCAGCCGTCAGCCTGTCCTGCAGCACGGCGTCCACGGCTTCCAGGGCCGCTTGCAGGGTGTCCCGGGCCTCGCCCGTGAAACGGGCCAGGGTGGCCTGGCGTTCCTGCAGGGCCTGCCGGGCTTCTTCCCTGAAGGTGATGCGGCCCAGGAAGAAGTCCCGCAGGGCGGCGGGGCTGAAACGGGAACGATAGGGCTGCGGGGCCGTTTCGGGGGGCGTGTCATCGACCGGTGCGGCGGAAGCCGTTCCCAGGTCGGTGGCCCGAGCCTCCACCCGGGCGGCCATGTCGTCCGCGCCGGTGTGCAGGGCATCCCGGATCAGGGCCAGGTCGGCGGCCATGTCCGCCTGCCCGTCATCGAGGTCGGCGATGACGGCATCCAGCAGGCCGCTCGTCTGCAGCTGCCGCAACTCCACGGCCCGTTGCGGGGCTTCCTCGCGCAGGATGGCCATGTTGCGGCGCACACGGGTCTGGAGCAGTTCGGCATAGTCCGCGCCCCGGCTGGTCATGGGGCGCGCCGCCTGTCGCAGTCCGGCCAGCTCCCGCAGGGCCGATTCCAGATCCGCACGGCGCTGAGGATCGTCGGGCGCACCGGCAGCGGCATTGCGCAGATGGCCCAGTATCCTGCCCGTCTGGGCGCTGAAGTCTTCCAGCCCGCGACGGAACTTGCCCTGGGCACGCCAGCTTGCCGGGGTAAGGCTGTCCAGCAGCTTGGCGAACCAGCGCCCCACCGTTTTGGGCGGGCCCGGGATGCGGTCGGTCTGCCGTGTGCCCGGCTCCAGCACCTCCATGCTGTGCCTGCCAAGGCGGCCCATGCCGCCCAGGGCGTCATAGCCGAAATCCGTATCAAGACTGATGTAGCGTGTCTGCGTTGCCTGCACTGGTCCTGGCATGGCGTCCCCCTTCATTATGAATATGGTTGTGAGCGGCGGCGTGGCGGCCTTCTCCGGCTGTCGCGACCGGGCAGGCGGGCGTGGGATTTCCCGCGGCGGTGATGCCCTGTGGTCGCCTGTGCGGCACGGGGCCGGTGCGGGGCTCTGCAGGGCCAAGGAGTTCCGCACAGTTCCTTGGCGGCGCTGTTACCGGCGAGACATATCTCCCGGACGCGGAGCTCCGGCCAAAATCGCCCCGGTATATGGTACCGGAAGACGGCAGCGGGCAGCGGGGCCTTCCCGTCTAGCGGCCCTGTTGCATCACATCGGCCCAGTGGGCCAGGACATCCAGAAAATCTTCCAGCGCGGTGAAGAGCGTCCCTTCCCCGGCTTCGGCCGCCGCCACGCGGGCAAAGGCCATGATCTCCTCACCGTCCAGGCCGAAAAGCGTGTTGCCGCTCTCCCGGCCCAGGCAATGGGCCCGCATCATCCGGGCCATCAGTTCCCTGCCCTGCTCACCGGCAGGGAGCGTCCCCAGGCGGGCATACAGATAGATGGCGTCCTCGTCGTCCGTGACCTCAAGGTCCACGATGAAGCGGCCGTCGAAGCGCAGGCGGCACAGGCCGTCCCCGTTGAATGCCAGGGCGGCCCCGGTCTGGCGTGAAAGCGCGTCCAGCATCTGGTGCGGTGTCATAGTTGCTCCGGTCGTTGAAGATGTGAAGGATGCCTGCCCGGCCTGTCCGTGATGTCTGTACGGGCAGATGCATCAACAGTGCCAGCACTCCCGGCAGGGACAGTGCCCGTGTCATGGCTGTGTTTCGGGACGTCCTGCGCAGGAGAGGGGGAAAAGGGGTGGGAAAAATGCTGTCATGGCCGCCCGCTGGCGTGAACGCCGTTGGCGGCCCGGCCGGGACGACCTTGCGGGCCGTCCCGGGGATACGGGGGTGCCCTCCTTTCCGGAGAGCGTGGGATTTAAACTTGTTTCTTGTTCAAAAACAAAGAGTTGCGCCTGTTGTGCACATCTGTGCGCGCATCAGGCATGGCGCAGCAGTTTGGCTGCGAAGGCCGCGGCGCCGAAACCGTTGTCTATATTGAGGACGGCCAGGCCGGGCACGCAGGAGCAGAGCATGCTGTGGAGGGCGGCCATGCCGCCCGCGCCCACGCCGTAGCCCACGGACGTGGGGACGGCCAGCACCGGGCAGGGCACCAGCCCGGCCAGCACGCCGGGCAGGGCGCCTTCCATGCCGGCCACGGCGATGATGAGGCGGGCGGCGCGCAGATCCCGGATGTGCGGGGCAAGGCGGTGCAGCCCGGCCACGCCCACATCGGTGAGGAAGCCGCAGTCGTGGCCCCAGAAGCGCAGCGCTCCGTAGGCTTCGGCGCCCACGGGGATGTCGGCCGCTCCGGCCGTGACCACCATGATCTCGCCCCGTTCGGGCCACGGCGGGCCCAGCTCCGGCACTTCCCGCCCTTCACCGCCCAGACAGAAAAGACGGCATTGCGCCCAGTAGCGTCCTGCGGGGAATTCGCGTTGCAACAGGGCCCCCTGCGCTTCCGAAGCGCGGCTGACCAGCACGGGGGCGCCGCGAAGGCTGAGGCCGCGCACGGCCCCCACCAGGGCCCCGTCGGTCTTGCCCTGGGCGAAGACGACCTCGCCCAGGCCGGTACGCAGGGCGCGTTCATGATCCAGATGCAGGCCCTGCAGGCTGTCGGCCGCAGTGGCGTCTCCCAGATGCCGCAGGGCCTGTTCCGGCGGGATGTCCCCCCGGGCCACGGCCTGCAGCAGGCTTTCGATAGCTGTATGATCCATCCCCTGCATATAGGGCAAAGGACATCGCTTGTCAGCAGCGGATGGAGGGCCGGTTCCCGCGCTCTTCTTGAGTTTCTGCCGGAATGCCCCTATAGTTGTCCGTTGCCCGAATCTTTGCGGGCAATAAATTCCGTGCCTTTTTTCGGAGTGCCCATGCTTGATTATATCCGTTCCAATGCCCAGTCCTTTGGCGTCAAGGTAGCCTTCGCCATCATCATCCTCGTCTTCATGTTCTGGGGCGTCGGCAGCCTGACCGACGGCGGTTCCAGCAATGTGGTGGCCAAGGTCAACGGTGAGGCCATCACGGCCCAGCAGTTCGAGCAGGCCTATCAGCGGGCCGCCGAATACGCCATGCGCAACGATCCCTCCCTGACCCGTGAGGCCCTGGTGCAGCAGAAGCTGGGCCGTCAGGTGCTCAACGAGCTCATCAGCGCCCAGCTGATCCGTCAGGAAGCCGCCCGCGTGGGGATGACCGTGAGCCCTGAAGAGATGCATTATGTGGTCTCCAAGCTGCCCGCGTTCCAGGACGCCCAGGGCAAGTTCGATCCCGAGGCCTACAAGCGCAACATCGAAGCCCAGCGCATGAGCGTGGCCGAATACGAACAGGGCCTGGCGGACAGCATCCTGCGTGACAAGGTGATGCGCACCGTGGCCGGCAGCGCCTGGGCCGCCGGTGACGAAGCCCGCAAGTACTATGATTTCCTCACCCAGCAGCGCACGGTGGAGTACCTGTACCTGCCCGCTGCCGATTTTGCCGCTTCGGTGAAGCCCACCGAGGAAGAGCTCAACGCTTGGTACGAGGCCCACAAGGCCGAGCTGGCCAGTCAGCCCCGCGTGGAAGTGGAATATGTGGCCGTGGCCCCCGAAGGTCTGGTGCGCCCCGAGAGCGTGAGCGCCGAGGCCGCCCTCAAGTGGTATGAAGCCAACAAGCAGCGCTTCCGCCAGCCCGAGCAGGTCAAGGTGGCCCACATCCTGGTGCCCCTGGCGGAGAACGCTCCCGAAGCGGCCGTGAAGCAGGCCATGGAAAAGGCCGTCCGCATCCGCAGCGAGGCGGAAAAGGGCGACTTTGCCGCCGTGGCCAATGCCAACAACGGCCCCAATGCCGCCGGCCCCGGCGGTGAGCTGGGCTGGATCCAGCGCGGCCAGACCGTGAAGCCTTTCGAAGATGCCGCCTGGGCCCTGCAGCCCGGCCAGATCTCCGAGCCCGTGCGCAGCCAGTTCGGCCTGCACATCATCAAGATGGAAGAGCGCAAGGACGCCAGCGTGCAGCCCTTTGCCGAGGTGGAAGCCGAAGTGCGCGCCACCCTGGCCAAGCAGGAAGGCGTGGAAAAGGTCAACGACGTGCTGGACAGCCTGATCGGTGACAACATCAACAACCGTCCCCTGCAGGAAAGCGCGGCCCGCGCCGGCAGCTACAAGGATGCCGACGGCAAGGAACAGCCCCTGCTCAAGGCCGAACGTACCGGTCTGGTGGGCCAGGCCGAACTGCAGAAGATCCTGGGCATCAGCGACGAGATGGCGGCCAGCCTGATGAAGGCCCCGGCCAACTCCCCTGTGGACACGGCCCTGGAAGCCGGTGACCGCTACCTGGTGGTGCGGGTGCTCACCTCCGAGCCGTCCACCACGCCCAGCCTGGACCAGGCCCGCGACCGCGTCATGAAGGCCCTGGTGGCGGAAAAGTCCCTGCAGGCCGCCATGGAAAAGGCCACTGCCATCCGCAAGGCCATGACCGACGGCGCGCTGCCCGCTGAAGACGCCGCCCGCGTGCAGAGCGCCGACCTGACCCGCGACGGCGCCCTGGCCGGCTTCGTGCCCAACCCGGCCATGAACCAGGTCATCTTCCGCGCCGCGCCGCAGACCTGGATCGACCAGGCCTTCAGCGTGTACGAGCAGGAAGACAGCAGCAAGTGCGGTGCCCTGCTCTGCCGTGTGACCGCCGTGGAACAGCCCAAGTCCGACGGCTGGGCCGGCATGGAGAACCTGCTCACCGAGCTGGTGCAGCGCAAGCGCGTGGAAGGCATGTACCAGACCTTCATGCGCATGCTGGAACAGAAGGCCAAGATCGAAGTCTACAACAGCCGCGTGCTGGAAAGCGCCGGTATCTAGGAAAGATAAAGGCTGGGGGAGGAAATCCTCCTCCCCTAAAACCCGCTTATTAAAGGCTGCCCGCAAGGGCAGCCTCTTTTTTATTGTATGACATTGCCGGGCATGACCCGAAGTCACGGGACCATAACTACTCGCGGACGGTTTGCTTTTAGCTTGCGGGAACAGAAAGGCAGACCAGATGTCTCCAGGCGGCCATATGGATGGGAAAAGCACGCTTTTTCCGGGGATGCAAGGGGCGGGTCTCCGCCCTCCCGGGGGCCCCTCCTGAGGGGCACTTGCCGGGCCGGGACTTTACTGACAAAATAGCCGTTCCCTGCGGCATTTTTCCCTGATTTTTTCGGGCGCCGTACGTCCCGGAGCAGGGATTGCCCTGTGGGGCAAAACAGCATATGAGCGGTTTTTGGAAGGATGGGGGGAGTTTGAGGGGGGGAAGGGAACCTTTTTTCCGCCAGGAAAAGGTTCCCTTCCCCCCCTCAAAAAAGCTCCCCTCTCCGCCATCCCTTATCGCATAGGAGGTCACCATGTGTGGCATTATCGGATATGCCGGGCACCGTCCGGCGGTGCCTGTGGTCATCGAAGGCCTGCGGCGTCTTGAATACCGCGGCTATGATTCCGCGGGCGTTGCCTGCGTGCAGCGCGGCGAGCTGTGCATCACCCGTGCCCAGGGCAAGCTTTCCGCCCTTGAGGAAAAGCTGGCCAAGGAGCCTGTTTCCATGGCCACCTGCGCCATGGGCCATACCCGCTGGGCCACGCACGGCGTGCCCGCCGAGCGCAATGCCCATCCCCATGCTTCCAACGACGGCCGCCTGGCCATCGTGCATAACGGCATCATCGAGAACTATCAGGAACTGAAGGAAGAGCTGCTGCAGAAGGGCTATGTCTTCCATTCCGAGACCGACACGGAAGTGCTGGTCAACCTCATCGCCGACTGCCACAAGCAGGAAGCCGACCTGCTCAAGGCTTTTGCCGCGGCCCTGCGCCGGGCCCACGGCGCCTACGCCGTCTGTCTCATGAGCCGGGAATATCCCGGTGAGATCTGGGCCGCGCGCATGTCCGCCCCGCTCATCTTCGGCATCGGCACGGGCGAGCACTTCGTGGCTTCGGACATCCCGGCCTTTTTGCCCTACACGCGCACGGTGGTCTTTCTGGAAGACGGCGAGATCGTGCACGCCACCAATTCCGAGTATGAGATCCTGAGCCTGGCCGACCTTTCTCCCGTGGAGCATGAGCCCCAGACCATCCAGTGGGACATGCAGGCGGCCCAGAAGGGCGGCTACCGCCACTTCATGCTCAAGGAGATCTTCGAGCAGCCCCAGGTCATCGTGGATGGCCTGAGCGGCCACCTCAACGCCGCCCGTGACACCGTGCTCCTGCCCGAGCTGGACGCCCTGCCCGTGCCGCGCCGTCTGCATATCGTGGCCTGCGGCACGTCCTACCATTCCGGCCTTTGGGCGCGGCATCTCATCGAGCCATGGGCCAAGGTGCCGGTGCAGCTGGAGATCGCTTCCGAGTTCCGCTACCGCGAGAGCCTGCCCCTGGACAAGGACGACATGGTGCTGGTCATCAGCCAGAGCGGCGAGACCGCCGATACCCTGGCCGCCCTGCGCATCGCCCGCGAACACGGCGTGCCGGTGCTGGGCCTGTGCAACGTGGTGGGTTCGTCCATCGCCCGCGAGTCCTCGGCCGTCATCTACACCCAGGCCGGGCCCGAGATCAGCGTGGCCTCCACCAAGGCCATGTGCAGCCAGATGCTGATGCTGGCGCTGGTGGCCCTGTACTGGGGCGGCCGTCAGGGTATCATGGACGCGGCGGCCCGCGCCCGCCAGATCGCCCTGCTGGAATCCCTGCCCTCCCAGCTGGATGCCGCCCTGCCCGCCATGCACGAGAAGGCCCGCCAGCTGGCCCGTGCCTATGCCCAGGCCCGCAACTTCTTCTATCTGGGCCGCGGCCACTGCTACCCGCTGGCCCTGGAAGGGGCGCTCAAGCTCAAGGAGCTTTCCTACATCCATGCCGAAGGTTATGCCGCCGGCGAGATGAAGCACGGCCCCATCGCCCTCATCGATCCGGCCTTCCCCACCTTTGCCCTGGCTCTGGACGACGCCCTCTTCCCCAAGGTGAAATCCAACATCGTGGAAGTGCAGGCCCGTCAGGGCAAGGTCATCGCCCTGACCAATCCGGGCATGGATCTGGCCGTGGACGATGTCTGGGAGATTCCCGTCTTGCCCGCTCCCCTGGCCGGTTTCATGGCCCTGCCCGCCATGCAGCTGTTCAGCTACGAGATGGCCGATTATCTGGGCAAGGACGTGGACCAGCCCCGCAACCTGGCCAAGAGCGTGACCGTGGAATAGAGCCGCTCTTCCTTCCCTAATATATGAAAAAGGACGCCGTGAGGCGTCCTTTTTGCGTCTGGCCCCATGCGCCCACTGGAGCTCAAGAGAACTTTTTTTGCTGGTGGGGCCCGTTGGGGACCGTCAGCACAGAAAAATCATAGGAGTGGTGCCGCTTGGCGCCCTTCAAGATAGTGTGCGTTCGGGGGAGGATGGAGGGCTTTTGGGGAAGGGCCCCTTTTCGCGCCAGTAAAGGGGGGGCTTCCCACCCCAAAAAACGCGCGCCCCTTCCGGGCATTGCCAAAGCATTTTGGCCTGTGGCATAGTATCTGGTGCAAAATTTCACGCCCGCCGGATGCTTGCGCATCGCCCCGTCGCCGTGGACGGGGAAAGGCCGGGCCTGCCTTTTATCGCCATCACGGCACAGCACAGACTACGCAGGAAGCAAGATGATCCAACTGAGCGACAAACCGGTCATTGTGCAGGGCAACACCCTGATGGAACAGGAAGAAGCCGCGGCGCGCGGCATCGACTGCGCCGCTGCCCGTCAAAATACCCTGGCCTGGAACATCCTGGCCGCCCACAACACGGCTGCCGGGGACGACCCCACCCTGCGCCTGCGTTTTGACGCCCTGGCCTCGCACGACATCACCTATGTGGGCATCATCCAGACGGCCCGCGCCAGCGGCCTGGAACGCTTCCCCATGCCCTACGCGCTCACCAACTGCCACAACAGCCTGTGCGCCGTGGGCGGCACCATCAATGAGGACGACCACCTCTTCGGCCTGACCGCCGCCCGCAAGTACGGCGGCATCTTCGTGCCGCCCCATCTGGCGGTCATCCACCAGTACGCCCGTGAAATGATGGCCGGTTGCGGCAAGATGATCCTGGGCTCCGACAGCCATACCCGCTACGGCGCCCTGGGTACCATGGCCGTGGGCGAAGGCGGCCCCGAGCTGGTCAAGCAGCTGCTGGGCAAGACCTACGACGTGGCCCGTCCCGAAGTGGTGCTGGTCTGGCTGGAGAACGCTCCCCGTCCCGGCGTGGGCCCGCAGGACATCGCCATCGCCCTCATCGGCGCCGTGTTCAAGAACGGCTTCGTCAAGAACCGGGTCATGGAATTCGCCGGCCCCGGCGTGGCGGGCCTTTCCGTGGAATACCGCTGCGGTATCGACGTCATGACCACCGAGACCACCTGCCTGTCCTCCATCTGGACCACGGACGACAAGGTGCGCGATTACCTGGCCATGCACGGCCGCGCCGACGATTACACCGAGCTGCGTCACGACAAGCCCGCCTGCTTCGACCGCTGCATCCGCGTGGACCTGTCCGCCATCGAGCCCATGATGGCCCTGCCCTTCCATCCCAGCAACGCCTATCCCGTAGCCGAAGTGGTGCGCCATGCCGACGAGCTGTTCGCCGCCGTGGAAGAAGAGGCCCGCAAGCAGTTCGGCAAGGCCGGTGAAGGCCTGAAGCTGCGCGACAAGATCCATGACGGCGGCGTCTGGGTGGACCAGGGCATCATCGCCGGTTGCGCGGGCGGTTCGTTCGAGAACTGCTGTATGGCCGCCTCCATCCTGGACGGCCGGAGCACCGGCTGCGGCGAGTTCTCGCTCTCCGTCTATCCCGCCAGCGAACCCCAGGCCATCGCCCTAGTGCGCAACGGCGCCGCTGCCAAGCTCATGGCCGCCGGTGCGGTCATCAAGAACGCCTTCTGCGGTCCCTGCTTCGGCGCGGGCGACACGCCGGCCCACGGCGCCCTGTCCATCCGTCACTCCACCCGCAACTTCCCCAACCGCGAAGGCTCCAAGCCCGGCAACGGCCAGATCTCTGCCGTGGCCCTCATGGACGCCCGCTCCATCGCCGCCACCGCCGCCAACGGCGGCCGCCTGACCCCGGCCACGGAACTGGATTGGGACAAGCTGGCCGTGGACACCACCTACACTTTCGATGCGGGCATCTACCAGCGCCGCGTCTACAACGGTTTCGGCAAGGCCGATGCCGCCGCGGAACTCAAGCGCGGTCCCAACATCGCCGACTGGCCGTCCATGAGCCCCCTGCCGGAGAACCTGGTGCTGCCGCTGGCTTCGGTCATCACCGACCCCGTGACCACCACCGACGAGCTCATCCCCTCGGGCGAGACCTCGTCCCTGCGTTCCAACCCGCTCAAGCTTTCCGAGTTTACCCTGTCGCGCAAGGATCCCGCCTATGTGGGCCGCGCCAAGGACGTGCAAGCCATGGAAAAGGCCCGTCTGGCCGATCCTGCCGATGCCGCCCTGCTGGCGAAGCTGGAAGGCATGCTGGCCCCCCTCAAGGCCGCGCAGCCTGAGGTCTATGCCGCGGTGCTGGGCGCCGGTCTGAAGGACACCGGCATCGGTTCCACCATCTTCGCCCTCAAGCCCGGTGACGGCTCCGCCCGCGAGCAGGCCGCTTCCTGCCAGAAGGTGCTGGGCGGCTGGGCCAACGTGGCCGCCGAATACGCCACCAAGCGCTACCGTTCCAACCTCATCAACTGGGGCATGCTGCCCCTGCTGGCCGATGCCGCTCTGGCGCAGAAGCTCAGCGTGGGCGACTGCTTCGTCCTGCCCGGCATCCGTACCGCCGTGGAACAGGATGCCGCCGGCATCACCGGCTGGCTGGTGAGCGCTGCCGGGGCCGTGGAGGCCGTGGAACTGCGCCTGGGCGACCTGACCGCCGACGAACGCCAGATTATTCTGGACGGCTGCCTCATCAACTTCTACAACCACAACTAACGCTGCGGGACGAGACCGCCGCGTCGCCATCTGGAAAGGGGCCTCACCGGGAGGCCCCTTTTTCTTTGTGGGGCCCTCCCCTCTTTGCCAAAGTATTTTTCTGTATTCCATCAGGTGGAACGTCCGCAGGGCACTCTCGATCCTGCCGCCGGGGCGCGTGCCTTGTCTACCCTTCCCACACATATGCCAACACGGGCAAGGGACAGCTCCGGCGGCCCTGCGGCTGCCCGGCCTGACAGCCGCGACGGCGGGAGCTCCCTTGCGAGACGGGGAACTCCCGCCTATATTTTTTAGAGTGGGAGGGAACATCATGACATACTGGAAAGCCCAGAAAGAACAGCACCTGCGGCAGCTTGCCCATCTGTTCGAAGGAGATCCCGGTGGCGGGAAGTTCAACGGACAGGCACAGCCATTCGCCCTGCAGGCACCTGAAAAAAATCTTTTTGCCCCGATACGGGACGAGGTGCTGCTCTATTTCAACGGCCATTTGCCGGGAGCGGACGGAAGACTGCGTTTCTGGCGTTCCGGCGGGGAAAGGGTGGTCGCCGGTCATGTGTGCAGTCTGCCCACCGGCCATGTGCTTTCTTCGCAGGTGGCCTGTCTCAACCATCTTTTCCCCTTGAGTCGTGACGGGAAGGCGGCCACCTTGCTGCTGCAAGGGCTGCGTCCGGACATGGTGGAAGCCTTGCCCGTGGGCATCCATGCATGTGACATGTTCGTGGAATTTGAGGTCACAGGGGGCGGAAGCTACCTCAATGAGGAGCAGCGGGGCAGATCGTTGACCCGGGGGGCCAATGCCACATCTGTGGATGCGGTCATGAAAGGACGGGACGCCCAGGGGAACATCCGGCTGTTCCTCATCGAATGGAAATATACGGAAAGTTATCCTTCCAAGCGCGAGAAGAAGCCCGGCAGCAGGGGGGATAATCGCCTCTGGCGCTACAGGAGTTTCTTTACCCGTGACGGCAGTCCCTTCACCTTTTGCAACAGTGACGTGGGTTCCACGTTTTTTGAAGAGCTTTTGACCGAGCCGTATTACCAGCTCATGCGCCAGACCCTGCTGGGCTGGAAGATGACGCAGGACCCGTCCCGTAACGGACAGGCCACGTCGTTCACGCATATCGTGGTCATCCCGCACGGCAATACGGCCCTTCGTTCAGGCTGTGCGGTCATCGCAGGACGGCAGGGGGATCTTGCCGGGGCATGGAACGCACTTGTCCGGGAGCCTGTGCTCTTCCTTGCACCCGAAGAGTTGCTGCAACCGTTGACGGCGCAGCCGGACTACGCCCGCCTGCTGGACTATCTTTGCCGGCGTTACTGGCAGGACGGGCGGTCCCGTTCGTAACACACTGCTTTTCCCTCCAGACCATCAGGCATGAAAAAAGGACGGCCCTCGCGGGCCGTCCTTGTCGTCTTCGTTACCGTACGGCAGCCTTACAGGCTGGCAGCCACCTTGCTCAGCAGGCGGGCCAGCTGGTTGGTGAAGCCGGATTCGTTGTCGTACCAGATGATGAGCTTGGCCATGGTGCCGTCCATGACCTGGGTGGACAGGGCGTCCACGACGCCGCCGTGGGTGCTGCCCTTGAAGTCGATGGAGACCAGGGGCTCGTCGCAGTAGCCCATATTGTCGTGCAGGGCGCCGTCATGGGCGGCCTTGAGGGCGGCATTGATCTCTTCGGCGGTGGCGGGCTTTTCCAGCTCGCAGGTCAGGTCCACCAGGGAGATGTCGGGGGTGGGCACGCGCACGGCCATGCCGTCCAGCTTGCCCTTGAGGGCGGGCACCACCAGGGCCAGGGCCTTGGCCGCGCCGGTGGAGGTGGGGATCATGGACACGCAGGCGGCGCGGGCACGGCGCAGGTCCTTGTGGGAACCGTCCAGGATACGCTGGCTCATGGTGTAGGAGTGGATGGTGGTCATCAGGCCGTGGCGGATGCCGAAGGCATCGTTGAGGACCTTGGCCACGGGAGCCAGACAGTTGGTGGTACAGGAGGCAGCGGAAAGCACGGTATGGGCGGCGGCATCGTAGATGTCGTCATTGACGCCCATGACGATGGTGGCGTCGGCTTCCTTGCAGGGGGCCGAGACCACGACCTTCTTGGCGCCGCACTGCAGGTGCTGGGCGGCGTCCTCGCGCTTTTTCAGGGTACCGGTGGTCTCCACGGCGATGTCGATGCCAAGGCGGGCCCATTCCCATTCGCCGGTCTTGCAGCGGGTGACTTCGATATGACGGCCGTTGATGATGATGCCGTTGTCGTCATGATCGACGGTGCCGGGGAAAATACCGTACACCGAGTCGTATTTGAAAAGGTGGGCCAGCGAAGCATTGTCGGCGCGGGCGTTGATGGCGGTGATGCGGATGTCTTCCGAGTCAGCCAGCAGACGCAGCAGATAACGACCGATGCGGCCAAAGCCGTTCATCCCCAAAGATACGGACATGTTGCGCTCCTTCACGCGAGAGAGATGGAAAACGCCGCCTCCCCGGTGGAGGCGGCGTGAGATACTGGTTTAGGCCTTGCCGGAAGATCCCATGACGTTGCGGATCTTGTGGGCGACCATATCCTTGACGGCCTGTCGCGCGGGTTTCAGGTACGCGCGGGGGTCGAAGGCTTCGGGATGTTCCACCAGATACTGGCGGATGGAGGCGGTCACGGCCAGACGGATGTCGGTATCCACATTGATCTTGCACACGCCCATGCCGGCAGCCTTGCGCAGCATGTCTTCCGGCACGCCGCGGGCGCCGCCCACCTGGCCGCCGAACTTGTTGCAGGCTTCCACGAATTCCTGGGGCACGCTGGAGGCGCCGTGCAGCACCAGCGGATAGCCGGGCAGGCGCTTGCCGATCTCTTCCAGGCGTTCGAAGTCCAGCTTGGCTTCGCCCTTGAATTTATAGGCACCGTGGCTGGTGCCGATGGCCACGGCCAGGGAGTCGCAGCCCGTGCGTTCCACGAAGTCCACGGCCTGGTCGGGGTCGGTGTACACATGGTCGGCATTGCTCACATGCTCTTCCACACCGGCCAGCTTGCCCAGTTCGGCTTCCACCCAGATGCCGCGCGGGTGGGCGTATTCCACCACCTGCTTGGTCAGGGCGATGTTTTCTTCATAGGGCAGGTGCGAGCCGTCGATCATCACGGAGGTGAAACCGCCGTCGATACAGTCGCGGCACAGCTCGAAGCTGGAGCCGTGGTCCAGATGCACCACCACGGGCACGGAAGGATCCTCGGCCAGGGCGGCTTCCACCAGCTTCATGAGGTATTTCTGCCCGGCATAGCTGCGCGCGCCCGAAGAGACCTGAAGGATCACGGGGGATTTTTCCTCCGAGGCGGCCTGCATGATGCCCTGCACGATTTCCATGTTGTTGACGTTGAACGCGCCCACAGCATACCGGCCCGCATAGGCGGCGGCGAACATTTCCTTAGGCCCGATAAGCGGCATGGATTCCTCCTGCACCAGGTGCGATACGACACTGCGCGCACCATGCGCGAGTGTGGGATAAAATGGGAAGGCGGACAGAAAAAGCCTGTCCGGCCGGCCTGTCTGATGTATCGGCGGCCGCCGTCTGATCCGGCAGGGATGCATGCCGGAAGGACTGTTGTGGGGCAGCCGCAACGAAGCGATTCATTATATAAAAAAAAGCCCCAAAGGGGAATGACTTTGGGGCGGTCGTGGAAAAATTCATAAAATCGGCACCCGCAGGGGCCGTATGCTGTCTAGGAAAGCAGCATGTCCTCCAGACTGCGCAGGCTTTCGTGGTCCGTGAACTCGAAACGCAGGGGCGTCACGGTGATATAGCCGCGATTGAGCAGGTCCTTGTCCGAACCGGCGTTGATGGTGTGCGGCGGGATCTCGCCTTCCAGCCACCAGTAGGGTTCGCCGCGCGGGTCCTTGCGTTCGGCGTAGGCGTTCTTCCACACGGCGCTGGTCTGCGGGCAGATGCGCAGGCCCTTGGCCTCGGACAGCGGGCCGCGGGGATAGTTGACGTTGATGACGCGGCGGTGGGCCACCTTTTTCCAGTCGATGCGCGCGGCCAGCTCCACGGCGTGGCGGGCGATGGCATCCATGTCCGGGTGGCCGCCGCCGGCATCGCAGGAGAGCGCCATGCTGGGCAGGTCTTCATGGGCGGCTTCGGTGGCGGCGCCCACGGTACCGGAATAGAGGATGTCCGGGCCCACGTTGCTGCCCGCGTTGATGCCCGAGATGACCATGTCGGGCCGCTTTTTCAGCAGGTTGCCCAGGGCCAGCTTCACGCAGTCCGTGGGGGTGCCGTACAGGCCCAGACCTTCGAAGTCGGGTTCCTCGATCTTGTGGGCACGCAGGGGATCGAAAAAGGTCAGGGAATGGCCCACGCCGGACTGTTCATGCATGGGGGCCACCACATGCACGGTATGCCCGGCTTCGCGCAGGGCCCGGTACATGGCACGCAGGCCCTCGGCCCGGATGCCGTCGTCGTTGGTCAGGAGGACACGCATTTGACAATACCTCTGAAACAAGGGAATCTTTATGGATAAACAGGCCCCCGCGGGCCTGCGGGGATACCCCGGGACCTCAGAACATACAAGACAGGCGGCCTTTGGCCGCAGAGTCAGGATATATGCAAAAAGGCATCTTCGTCAAAGACATGGCGGCCCCCAACGAAGCGGAAGGCGTCTTCGTCATCACCCTGGCCGCACAGGGCAGCTCGCGCAACGGGCCGTACTGGCGGCTCGTGCTGGCCGACGCCAGCGGCAGCGTGGAGGCCAAGATCTGGTCGCCCCTGAGCGCCTCTTTCCCCGCCCTGCATACGGGCAGCTTCTTCTATGCCCACGGCAGGGTGAGCACCTTCCGCGACCAGCTCCAGTTCACGGTGGAGGAAGGCCGCCTGCTTTCGCCGGAAGAAGGCGCGGCCCTTGACCTGGCCGACTTCATGCCCGCCAGCCCCTACCCGCTGGATGCCATGATGGACGAGCTCATGGCCCTGATCCGCGAGGAGTTCCGCTACAAACCTTGGCGCAAGCTGGTGGACGGCGTGTTCAAAAATGAAGAGCTGCGCGAGGCCTTCCGCACCTGCCCGGCGGCCAAGGGCGTGCACCATGCCTATGCGGGCGGCCTGCTGGAGCATACTCTGAGCGTTTTCAAGCTTTGCCGCCGTCTGGCCGACCAGTACCCCGAGCTGGACCGCCAGACCCTGCTGGCCGGGGCCCTGTTCCACGACTTCGGTAAGATCCGCGAATTTTCCGGCGGCATCGCCAACGATTATACCGACGAGGGCCGCCTGCTGGGGCATCTGGAGATCTGCGTGGAGATGCTGGCTCCCTATCTGGAAAAATCGGGCCTGGAGCCCGAGTTGCAGCGCCATCTCAAGCATCTGGTCCTGAGCCACCACGGTACGCTGGAATTCGGGGCCGTGCGCGTACCGCAGACCGCCGAGGCCCTCGTGCTGCACTATGCGGACAACATCGATGCCAAGATGGCCCAGTGCCGGGGCCTGTTCGCCCAGCTGGGCGAAGGCGAGAGCTGGACGCCCTATCAGGCCACCCTGGGCCGGGCCATGCACCGCTGCGCGCAGACGCCGGTGGAAGAAAAAGTCGAAAAGAAGCCCCGCGCCTCCCGGAAGTCTTCCGGGGAGGACGGGATGCTCTCCCTGCTGTGAGGCTGCCATGTTCATCACATTCGAAGGCATAGAAGGTTCGGGCAAGACCACGGCCCAACAGCTGCTGGCCCTGGAACTGGAAAAGCGCGGCCACGACGTGCTGCTGACGCGCGAACCGGGCGGCTGCGGTCTGGGGCGCGCCCTGCGTCCCATCCTGCTGGACGCCCGCAATTCCGGCCTGTGCAACCGGGCCGAGCTCTATCTCTTCCTGGCCGACCGGGCCCAGCATGTGGCCGAGATCATTCGTCCGGCGGTGGAAGCCGGACAGATCGTCATCTGCGACCGCTATACCGACTCCACCCTGGCCTATCAGGGCTACGGCCGCGGCCGTGATCCCGACCGCCTGCGCCGGGCCAACGATCTGGCCACCGGCGGCCTGCAACCGGATCTGACCCTGCTCTGCGACCTGCCCGTGTCCGTGGGGCTGGAGCGCGCGGGCCTGCGCAACCGGCGCGAGGGCACGGTGCTCTCCGAAGGCCGTTTCGACAGCGAGAGCCTCAATTTCCATGAGCGCGTGCGCCAGGGCTATCTGACCATCGCGGCGGAAGAGCCCGACCGCATCGCCATCATCGACGCATCGCAACAGCCCGAGGACGTGGTGTTGCAATGCCTCTCCGCCGTGGAGCGGCATCTGAAGCAGCGCGGCAGCGGGCTGGAATAAGACGTAAGGATATTGCCATGAGCGAACTGTATACCGTCACCGCCGAGGAAGGCCGCCTGCGCTTCCTGCCCCGTACCGATGCCGCCCTGGAGCAGGCCGTGCTGGACGAGAGCCCTCTGCCCGGCTGCGAATTCGTTTCCCGCCTGGGCGATCCCGGGCTGCTGCATTGCGTGGTCTTCCGTCATGAGCAGAAGCCCGGCGGCGTCTTCGTGGTGGAAGACGACAACGGCCTGCTCTTCGCGGCCGTGGCCGAGACCAACCTTGCCTATGCCATGGCTCTGGGCCGCTTGGGCAAGATGATCTCCTATGCGCGCTACAGCGCCGACATCTTTGCCGAAAACATGCTGGACGACGATGACTGATCCCCTGAGAGCCCGTAACCGGCTGGGCGTGGTCTTCTTCCCCGCCTTCGACTGGGCCATCTCCGCCACCCACCCCGAGCGTGAGGAGCGCCTGCTCTACACCCGCGACCAGCTGGCGGAAGAAGGTCTGTTCGACATCCCCGGCATCACCGAATACCGTCCGGAGCTCGCCACCAACGCCCAGGTGGAGCGCGTGCACTTCTGTCTGCCCTCCACCGGCGCCGTGGTCACCGATTCGCACCGGGCCTCGGCGGGCGGGGCCATCACGGCCGCCCGTCTGTTCATGGAGAAGAAGGAAGACAAAGCCTTTGCCCTGGTGCGTCCTCCGGGACACCACGCCATGCGCGTGACCCACGGCAACCGCGGTTTCTGCAATATCAACAACGAAGCCGTGATGGTGGAGTACATCCGCGACCACTATCCGCATCCCACGGGGCGGCCCCTGCGCATCGCCATCGTGGATACGGACGTGCACCACGGCGACGGCAGCCAGGACATCTTCTGGAACGACCCGAACACCCTGTTCATCTCCCTGCATCAGGACGGCCGCACCCTCTATCCGGGCACGGGCTTCCCGCAGGAATGCGGCGGGCCGGGCGCGCTGGGCCGCACCATCAACATCCCCCTGCCGCCCGAGACCTCGGACGAGGGCTACCTTTACGCCATCGAGCACGCCGTGCTGCCCATGCTGGCGGACTTCAAGCCCGATCTGGTCATCAACTCCGCCGGGCAGGACAACCACTTCACGGACCCGCTGGCCAACATGAAGCTCTCGGCCCAGGGCTACGCGGCCCTCAACCGCGCCCTTAACCCGGACATCGCCGTGCTGGAAGGCGGCTACGCCATCCGCGGCGCCCTGCCCTATGTGAACCTGGGCATCTGTCTGGCGCTGGCCGGCCTGGACGCGGGCGACATCCGCGAGCCCCAGTGGCGGCCCGAGAGCACCCGCCAGAAACAGAAGATCAGCGACTACATCGCCCGCCTTTGCGACGGCCTGCTGGAGCTGTACCACAACCCGCCGTCCGTGCCGCAGGAAGGCGAGGAAGAGAACGGCTGGTGGACGCGGCGCAAGCATGTCTTCTACGATACGGACATGCTGCGCGAGAGCCAGCGCGAAAGCTGGCGCCTGTGCCCGGACTGCTCCGGACTGGGCTGCTTCGAGACCAGCTCCGAGCGCGTGGCCCGCTCCCTGTGCCTGCTCATCCCCCGCCACGCCTGCCCCCGCTGCCGCGCCGAGGCCGAGGCCCGCGCCGCGGCGGCCCGCAAGGCCGGCCTCCACGCCCATGTGCTGGTGCTGGATGGGGATAATATTGGAGGATTGTATGGATAACTTTAATATAAGGCTATGTCACAACAAACAGTTGATAAATAGCCATTTTTATAGGGGAGTATCAGAACTCCCCTACAAACTGTTATTTGCAGTTATCTATACTCATTTGGAATTTCGATATGAAGTGTCTCACACAATAACTTCACATCATGTGCATCATTTTCATCAAACTCGTATCCCAGATGGAACATTACTTGACTATATGGTTCAATACAGGAAACCTCTATTTCCTCAATTCTTCCTTTACCCGAAAAAGTTTCTACCGGAAAACAATCCCCATCATAAAGAATTTCACCTTCGTCCGTATATTCAAAACAATGCAAATCAATAATTCTGTTTTTCAAATCTTCCCATACAGTATGGTTCAATGTTGTATATTCCATCTTAATCTCATAAAAGCCATTAGCTTTCATTATTTCTATAAAGTTCTGATAATCGTTCTTTTCTACAAAAATGTCAATATCATTATGGGCTCTTGACTGATATCCAAGAAGAGCATCTACACCCCAGCCACCATCAAGAAAGACTTTAATCTCCGCATCTATTGCAAATTGAAGAATCTGTTTTACATCTGTTATATTGACCATCTTATCATCTCCACAAATTCTAATTAGGCGACCAGAGGAACTGCTGGTCTGTTTGATAAATCTCTGCATTTAGCAGTTTTCAATGTTGCCAAAACGAAAGTTAAGAAGATGTTCCTTTTCTCCATGTCGCTTTCTTTGGCGTAATTTACAAGGTTATTCCACACAAGATAGTTGTTCAGATACTTGGTAGAAACACCGTTAAAGCCACGCATAAACCTCTTTAGCTGGCTATGGTAGCTATTGATATGTTGGATATTATAAATGCCTTTCTTGGCTTTGCCAGTCTTTAACTGCACAAGGTCAATGCCATTGGCATTTGTAAATCTCACATAGGAGTTCATCTTGTCCGTAACAAGAGTGGAATTGGTCTTAATCCTACCATCATAAATATGATGTAAATCTCTTGTAGAAACTCTACCAGTATTCGTAATCTTGGAGATAGACAAGCCATTCCTATTAACCGCACAAGGAACACATACCTTTTCTTGGGACAAGCCTCTGATATGTGTAGAATGACCACGCTTATGAGCCTTGCGTGGCATAGCAAATGTCTTACTCTTGCTATGATTGCCCTTGTACGAGATGGCGAAAAAAGTTTCGTCAGCCTCAATAATGCCGTCAAGGGTAACATCGTCTGCCATATTCTGAAGTGCATCCAAAATCTTGTGTCTCCAAAGGAATGCGGTGTTTCTGTGAATCCCACAAGCAACAGCAGTCTTACGAATGGATAAGCCATTCATCATACAATCAATGTACTGCTCCCACACGGACAAGTCTTTTCTTGTACCAGACACAATGGAGTTCGTAGCAATCACGAAGGACTTGCCACAATCCTTACATACATATCGCTGTGTGCCATCTTTACGATGACCATTGCGAACCACATGGATACAGCTACAAAGAGGGCATACACGACCATTTGCAAAGCGTTCCTTTGCTACGAAATCTTCAATATTCAAAGACTTTACAAAGGCAGGACTTAAAAGCATTGTTTTAAGGCTTTCCTGCTCTGCGACAGTCAACTTACCGATAATATCTAATGCGTCTTTGATAGTAGGCATATCCAATTACCTCCTTCGGTGGTACTGTTTCTTACTATTATTATACGCTATTTCTCGTCAAAAATCAACCATTTGTTGTGACAGAGCCTAATATAATCTATGAATTTTTGACAGCTCATCCAGAATTAGCCCATCTTAGAAGTGGGGAGACTGTTGGCTGTGATGTTTATAGGAATAGGATTTTTAATAAATATACAAAAGAAATAGAAGCATTTCCGTGCCCTAAAATTCCACAAACGACAACTGATGAAGCTGTAGAAGAAATATTAAATATATATTATGGGATAGAAGAGGGGGCAGTAGTGAATGCTATTGGTATACATAAACAAGCAATGGGCGCTGAAAATATAATTGGGACATTACTTGAACGTTATATTGATAACCAGGCAAGTAGGTTTGGTTGGATATGGTGCGCAGGATCAATTGTAAAGGCCGCTGATTTTATTAGAAAAAATGAGAATGGTTGGGATGTTTTGCAAATTAAAAATAGAGATAACTCTGAGAATTCTTCTTCAGCAGCTATACGAGAAGGCACAGATATAAAAAAATGGTTCCGGACGTTTTCAAAACGCAGTGGTACAAACTGGGATAATTTTCCAGATGATAAATTAAAAAAAGTTTTGTCAGAGAAGGGCTTCCATCAATTTATCAGGGATTATATAGCTTCTCATTGTTTAAAATAGGACGTGGCCGTAGTGTGACCACTACGACCACGTCCTAGTCAAATAAAGTCAAAGATTGAGGTCGTAAAGAGACTTTATCCTCCATCTGTTTTATCCATATCCAATCACGAGTATTTTTATAGCGAGAGAACTTAAAATTATCAGGGGGAAGGCTCTTAATACCTTGAATATGATTCATAATGGTTGTTCCAATAGCTCTTCCTAGAGGAACAGGGACAGCATTTCCTAACTGACGATATTGGTCGAGAAGCGAACCACATATTTCCCAGCTGGCAGGAAATTCTTGTATAGCTTTATATTCCTCAACGCTCAGCGGCCTATCCAATACTGGATGTGCAAGATCTGTCGCAGGCATAGCTGGGTGTGTAACTAGGGTCGGGCTCGGTTTATCAAAAGACAGGCGTCGGAAGAAGCCGGTTTTTCCACCAGGGAGGTCATAGGATTTACCGAGGGCCTCTTTTTGAAGTGATAAAGGAAGATTTCTCCAATTTTGTCCTTCTTTTAACATTCTGTAATATTTTAAGCGCTTCTCTGGAAAAGAAACAAAATGATGTTCAGTGTCGTCTGGAATAGTATCCAGTGCTTCCTTTAATGTTTTCCATTTTTTCAAAGAGAAGCGTCCAAGTTCATCATGGGTTGGATTAAGGTAAGGAACTTTATCGCTTCCGTGATATGCAATGATGATGAGCCGCTCACGTATTTGAGGAGCCCCAAAATTTGCAGCGTTATATAGATCAAAAGTTATAGTATATCCATGTTTTTCAAGAACTCTCACTATATATAGAAGCGCTCCTCCTTTTATTTGTATATCAGATAGCTGATTTAATTTTTTATCTACAGGAAAGTATGGTGCGGATAGAATGCCACGAACATTTTCAAATACAGCATACCGAGGTAGCAATTTGGTAATTAGATCAAGATAAATAAGGAAAACATTTCCTCGTTTATCTCCAAAACCTTTGCGTTTTCCTGCTGTACTGAATGCTTGGCAGGGCGGGCCACCAAAAATAACATCGATATGATCCTTTTCTGTTAATCCGGCCATGTTTAGTATGGCATTAGGTGTAAAATCTGCAATATCGCCAATAAGTGCTGTATTTTTATTGTTTGTAAATAATGTCGTGCGGCTAGCTTTATCGCATTCGCACATAAGCCTAGGTGTGATTCCTGCTTGACTCATACCAATATCTAATCCACCACCGCCAGTAAAGAAACTTAATGCATTTAATTTCTGGTTAGGAGCGCAGGATAAAGCATGATCAATAACTTTTTCAGGATGAAGTTTTTGGGAACGAAAGTCATTAATGGCATCTATATCAATGACCCATTGCCTACCAACCATAGTTCCCCTAAGCTTATTTGAGCGGAGAAGTAATCTGACTTGTGCTTCAGAAACACCTAAAATTTCAGAAGCTTGTGATACAGAAAGGAGGTTTTTCATGGGTATATCCTATTTTTTGTTTGCGAAAAAATATATATACCCTTGATTATTTTTTGTCAACTTTTAAAGCCTGTCAAC